>NZ_JBARYM010000138.1:0-5451 GCF_049647865.1 Tunicatimonas sp.
TCTCTTCGCTATTTTGGTGGTGGGATAGCTGATGGTGGCTACCCTGAACACCATCCAAAAAAGAGAAGTTGCGATTACTAACCGAGTTGCCAAACATAAACGAAGACACTCGACTAGCATCGCTCCAGAATGCTAGAGCAATAATGTCTAACATCAGACGGGTTTTCTCAGTGATGTCGGTGCCGAGGTAAAATTCTGAGAACTCATCCAGTCTAAGATTCAAGTGCTGCATCTCTCGGCGCATGTCAGGAGTGAGTCGCTCCGCATACGCCTCCTGCTGCGACTGATTATCAATACGTTTTTCTACCGAGCGGATAGATTCCAGATATTCTTCTAGCTTATCCTGATCGGTACGGCCCAGCTTACGCTGAAGGGTTTGAGCATCTTCCAGCACCAGATCCAGTACACTTTGTTTCCATACATCGGGTTGGGACAAAGTAGTAGGCAGATAGCTACGGAATAAGCGATTGAAGGCTAGTCTGGGGTCAATTTCTTTGGAGCAAGGCTGGGTAGCCGATTTCCAGGCAATGCTAGAGCCATAGAGGCGGGTGAAGCCTACATTGGCATCAATACCGGAATTAATGCGTTCTAATCCGTACTCGAGTGAACTAAAGAGCGTGTTTTTGCCCTGATGCTGGGCAATAAGCTGATCAATAGAAGTGCCACCACTATCAATATTATCTCCGGTAGTTTTGTAAATCTGCTGACTCGTTAAAAAGGTGGAGGTTTTGGCGTAGTGCCCATCAGCACCTTTGAAGATAGCCGAATGATTCATTAATTCATTAAGCACCAGAATATCGTCTTTCACATTAGCTAACGGCTGCAAAATGGGCGAAAGCTCAAAATTGCTTCCGTAGGAAGTGGGAGTCCATTGTTCAGGATGTACCCCGTTAGGCATAAAAAAGAAAGCACTTCGGGTAGGGGGAGCTTTTGCTGCACCGGTTGCAAAAACTCTTGGGGAAGCCATTGCTTCTAACCAGGGCAGGGCAATAGAAGCACCCAGGCCTTTCAACATTCGGCGACGCGATATTTGCCAGGACTTGCTCATGAAGCTTTCAGTTTGGGTTGAAAATCGTTGATTTTGTACCGGAATGGATAACTATACACTAATTCCATAATAAACTCTTCCGGATTAAATTGATTGTTGAGAAGATTTTGGGTTAGCCGTTGCATGGTGGGTTCATCCACAAACTCGATGTTGCGACCAATGGCGTAGGTAAATATTTTCTCTGCTAAAGTTCGAGCAAAGTTATCTTGCTTGGTGAGCAGTACCTTCTTTAATTCTTCGGGCCCGTTGAATATTTCTCCACTAGCTAGCGTATCCCAGGCAACAATGGGTTCCTTGCCGTAGTGGGTGCGCCATCTTCCCAGTGCGTCGTAGTTTTCTAACCCAAATCCTATAGGGTCCATCTTTTGGTGGCAACTGTAGCAATCAGGTTTGTTACGGTGCAGGGCGAGCAAATCGCGCAGACTAGCATCGGGTTGGGCCGCTTCTTCTTCGGGTAACTCCCCGGCATCGGGGGGAGGTGGGGGAGGAGGAGTTCCTAAAATTTCTTCCAGTACCCACTTTCCGCGTAACACCGGGCTGGTGCGCAATGGAAGAGAAGTAGAGGCTAATACACTGCCCATACTTAATACCCCGCCTCGCCGCTGTCCCGTGAGTGAAACCGGGCGCAATTGATTTCCAGTGACACCTGCTACTCCGTAATGATTGGCTAAATCTTCGTTTAGTAGGGCGTAGTCGCTAACAATTAGGTCTAGGAAATTTTTTGATTCGGTAAGGGTATGGTGGAAGTAATCTACGGTTTCTTGATACATCGCTTGGCGCAGGGGTAGGGTAAACTCGGGAAACCGCTCCGGGTCTACTGGATTTTGTTCTTTTAGGCGGGTAATTCCGAACCACTGTGTAGCAAAGCTTTCCGAAAATCGCTTAGCTTTAGGGTCCTTCAGCATCCGTAATACCTGTTCTCTAAGCCGTAAGCTGTCGTGCAGTTCGCTTCGGTAAGCAGCGTCAAAAAGCTCTTCGTCGGGAAGTGAGGACCACAAAAAATACGATAGCCGATTGGCCAACTCAAAACCACTGAGGCGATAGGGCGTTTGAGTGGGCTGTTCGTCTTCTACTTTGTACAGAAAATGAGGTGAAACTAAGATCGACTTAAAAGTGGCAGCGAGTGCCGCATCAAAGGGAGTTTCACTATCATCAGCTTGGTACACTTTTCGGAAAATACCACGAAGCTGATCTTTTTCAGAGCTACTTAGAAATCGACGGTACGCCCGACTAGCGAAGGGAAATATACTCCGCTCGGCCACGGCTAGCGGTGCAGCAGTAGAATTGGGCTCAGAAGAAAACCATTGAGCAATCCAGTTCTGAACGTTTGTCCACCAACTGGGCTGATAACGAGCTACGATTATATTTTGCTGTAGTTCAGGCGTAGAAAACAGGGTGTCTACAATCTGGGTGGCAGCGTCGTAGTAGCGTTCTAGTTTTAGGGGAGTCAAGAATAAAGTGCGAGCGTAATTATCGAATCCTCTTCCGCCTGAGCCATCTGCCGGAAAAAAGCTAGTAGCATTGAAATTAACTCCCGTCAAATCTAAAACGGTGTAATGGTATTCGCTATGGCTCAAGCGGCGAATCACCACGCGACCCGGATTATTTTCTTTGAGGGAGCTAATAAGAATATTGTTAATCCCCTCCACTAAAATGGTTTTTTCTTCAGAATTAAGGGCGGGTTTATCAGCCGGTGGCATTTGTCCGACTTGCACTTGCTTGACTACCTGCAACCAAACCTCACCATCTTTAATTAGGTGCCCGGCACTTTCGTATTTCTCTAGATTAATACCCCCAGCCACTTTTCCTACATTATGGCAAGAAAAGCAGTGCTTGTCCAATACTGGACGAATCTGGTCCTGGAAGGTATACTTAGGTTGTTGCGCTTGAGCGGGCAAAATTAGAAGAATAGTACCCACCAAGACTATGCAGAAAAGTCTCGACATAATACGGGAATATAGTAATTAAGCCTAGAATTCGCAAGATGATAAGTAGCAAGAGGTAAGGGATTAATAGCAATTCCGGAAGTGAGGGTTTTAAACCTTTTTGGTTTTTACCGTATTATTTAGATATGTTCTAAACAAAGAGTATTTTTGCCTAACCTAGCAAGCCAACTTCAGTATTATTCAAAAGCACAATCCGTCCGTATGAAAACCTTAGCGAAGATGATGCCGGGAGAGAAAAAAGTGATCCAACAACTAAAACCTTCGTCCCTGTCAGTGAAATTGCTGGAAATGGGACTGTTACCAGGCAAAACCGTACGATACAATTTTTCTGCTCCTTTTGGTGATCCTATATCAGTGCAAGTAGCTGGTTATCAATTATCATTACGTTTAGATGAAGCGGAGTTAGTAGAAGTACAATGAGCAAATCCGCTACCGATACTCTCCCAAAGCAGACAGTTAATACTGGCCGGATTGCATTAGTTGGAAACCCTAATTCAGGAAAGAGCAGTCTGTTCAATTTACTCACGGGACTGAACCAGAAAGTAGGAAACTATCCAGGAGTTACGGTTGATAAAAAAGTAGGTACGCTGCAATTGCCTTCGGGCCGTTCGTTGAAGGTGGTAGATCTACCGGGTACTTACAGTATTTTTCCTCGCTCGTCCGATGAATTGGTGGTAGCCAACCAACTGTTAAATCTGAAGGAAGAGGCTTTTCAAGCGGTAGTGGTGGTAGTAGATGCCACTAATCTGGAACGAAACCTGCTTCTCTGTACCCAACTAATTGATTTAGGTCTACCCATCATATTGGTGCTCAATATGGCTGATCTGGTACAAAAACGAAAAATTAGACTGAATACAGAAGTCCTTCAGCAAGAGCTAGGAGGCATCCCAATTATTCAAATGAATGCTCGTCGGGGTCAAGGGCTAGATACGTTGAAGGAAAAGCTAGATGAGTCTGTTGAAACGCCTCTTGGTCAGTTCTTTAACCCTCGCTCGGTAGCCGCCGAAGCGGTATCGGAGATCAAGTATCAATTTGGCTGTCAGAATTACTACCAAGCTTATTTGCTGCTTCAATACGGTGAATCGTTAACTTTTCTAACGCCCGATGAAAAAAAGTTGCTTAATGACTGTAAAGCTCAGTTTAAATTTAATTCGGACGCACTACAAGTCGAAGAAACCACTCAGCGTTACCAGCAGATAGACCAGATTGTAGAAGCGGCAATCTCCACCCCGGAAAGTGACTCTTCGGCTTTTACTGAAAAGCTGGACCGATACGTTACCCATAAAATTTTCGGTTACCTGATTTTTTTTGGACTGTTACTCTTAATTTTTCAAGCTATTTTTGCTTGGGCGGCGGCACCCATGGATTTTATCGACCTGATGTTCGGTAAGCTAGGCACCTGGATTAGCGAAACGTTACCTGAGGGACCATTAACGGATTTGCTGGCCGAAGGGGTTGTTCCGGGTATCGGTGGCATCGTCATTTTTATTCCTCAAATAGCCATTCTATTTGCTTTTATTTCCATTCTGGAAGAGTCAGGCTACATGGCCCGGGTGGTGTTTATGATGGATAAACTAATGCGGAAAGTTGGGTTAAATGGTCGAAGCGTGGTTCCGCTGATCTCTGGTTTAGCCTGCGCTATTCCGGCAATTATGGCAACCCGAGGTATCGATGATTGGAAAGACCGTCTGATCACCATTTTTGTAACCCCCTTTATGAGTTGTTCAGCTCGCCTACCGGTGTACGTCATTCTAATTGGACTGGTAGTTCCCGAAATAACCTATTTGGGCATATTTAACTTAGCTGGTTTAGTGCTGATGGGATTATACCTTCTCGGGTTCTTCATGGCCATTTCTTCGGCTTGGGTTATGAAAAAGTTAATTCGGGCCAAAAGTCAAGGATTTCTGATTATGGAATTACCAGCCTACCGTTGGCCCCGCTGGGGAAATGTGGGTATCACAGTACTAGAAAAGTCAAAAGCTTTTGTGTTTGAAGCTGGAAAGATCATCCTGGCAGTATCAATAATACTTTGGGTGCTAGCTTCTTACGGTCCTGGGGATGCTATTCAGCAAGCCGAGAATCAAGTTTTTCAGCAAGCCCAACAGGATGAAACGTTGGCTGAGTCGCTCGATACCCAGATTGAGAGCGTTCGTCTACAAGAGTCTTATGCTGGGCAGTTTGGAAAATGGATTGAACCGGTTATTCGTCCGCTGGGTTACGATTGGAAGATTGGTATTGCCTTAATTACCTCTTTTGCCGCTCGAGAGGTATTTGTCGGTACTATTGCTACGTTGTATAGCATCGGCGAAGCAGACAACGAAAGTACAATCAAAAGCCGTTTGCGTAACGAGATAAATCCTGAAACCGGCGGTCCCCGCTTTACTCCGGCAGTAGCCTTCTCACTACTGGTTTTTTATGCTTTTGCCATGCAATGCATGAGTACGTTAGCCATCGTAA
>NZ_JBARYM010000139.1:0-1568 GCF_049647865.1 Tunicatimonas sp.
ATTAATATCTAATGTTGTGCCGTAGTTGCCCAGTGCGTTATTGATGGCATTTACCATGCCTTGCACTGCCGGATCATTAGAACCAGAAACAACTAGTGATTTGCCACGAGCTTTAAGCAGATCATTAGCCGCTTTCTCTAAGAACCTGACATCAGTTGCTTCGGGAGCATTTACTCGGCTTCCGCCCGCTTTTGCAGCTATGAGATTGTAAAGTTGTGCCACTACTGCCCCTTCTTGCGAAGGCTTTATCTGCGAACGATAATCAGCATTAGCCCCCGAAAGAGATAATGCCGTCTCGAACTGATAGTGGCGCGACATTTCCTTTTTCTGCTGACTTACCTTGCGAGTCTTCGCGTACTGCTTGGCGTAGATAATGGGGGCAATCCACGTACCAAGAAAATCAGCTCCTAAACTCACAATTACGTCAGCTTTACTAAAATCGTAGGCAGGCAGTACAGCTTTACCAAAAGAAGCTTGATTAGCCGCTAACATTCCGTCGGCAGAGATAGGATCGTACTGAACGTGCTCCATACCCGGATAAGCGGCTAGCAGCTCATCGATTGCTTTTTGGGTAGTGGGACTGAGGATCGTATAGCTTACCAGAGCCATTGCCCCTCCCTTTCGCATCTTCTGCTGAATATCTTGATCCAGATCGCCCCAGGAGGTAGCCTCGCCATTCATTATTGGCCCCTTCAAGCGTTGCTTGTCGTACAAGGAAAGCACCGAAGCCTGTACTTGCGCGTTAGTACCACCCTGAGAAACAGCAGAGCGATCGTTTCCTTCAATCTTGATTGGTCGGCCTTCACGTGTTTTTACTACTATGCTACAGTAATCGCCACCATCCATGTAGGTAGAAGCATAGTAGTTAGGAATCGATGGGTCTACATCTACCGGCTTTACTACGTACGGAATTGCTTTTCTTACTGGAGCTTCACAGGCCGCTAACGTGGCGGCACTAATTCCGAAGCCCATCATTTTCAAAAAGTCGCGCCGAGTGTTGGAAACGCCATTGCTAGACTGGGCTTCCATTGGAAGATATTCCGGAAACTCCTTATCAGCATGTTTTACAAATTCAGGATCGTTTCTTAGTTCTTCTAATCCTTTCCAGTATCGCTTCTTTGTTTGTTTCATAAATAGTGAACCGTCGGGCGACGTGAGTATTTATTGAGATAAATAATCTTAATTAGTAGTGACACTTTGAGCACTCTAATCCACCGATATCTTCCACCTTCATGGGCTCTTTCGGGTTTTCAGAGTTATGTAGCTCTAGTAGTTTATCGTAGTAAGCGTTGTCCTTGGCATTTACCTGGGTTTCGCGGTGGCAATTAATACACCAGCCCATCGTAAGTTCCGATGCCTGATACACCACTTCCATTTCTTGAATTTCACCGTGACAATTTTGGCATTCCAAACCACCCACATTCACGTGCTGGGCGTGGTTGAAGTAAGCTAGATCGGGTAAGTTGTGAATACGCACCCACTCAATGGGCTTTTTATTGATTCCGTAGGTCTGACTCTCGGGGTCGAAGTCAATGGCCGCGTAGATTTTCTTAATCTCAGGCGACTCA
>NZ_JBARYM010000140.1:0-3249 GCF_049647865.1 Tunicatimonas sp.
AAATGAAAGTCTATCTGGAGCTAATTGACCAGCTTCAAGATATTATGGCGAAGAAAAATATCTTGGAAGAAGACATGATTGAAATTCGGCTACTGAACCAGAAAATAGCTTTTATAAGTAGTCAGGAAGTGCTGGAAGCCTTCAATAACTTCTCTCGCTGCTACGCTACCAAAGCCCTAAAAGACCAAATGGATGACGATGATATTGATGATCTCTTACGCGAACTTAGCAAAATGAGCTTTCACATTCGTCGTGACCTACTACGTGATACCTCTCAAGATGAGGAAAACGAGCGAAAAGTGCGTAGAGCTATTTTACAGAGCAACGAGAATTTGGATATTGAATAGCAAGGTGCGGGTGCGAGAAGTAAAAAGATTTACTCCTTGCACCTCGCCCCACGCGCCTAGCTAAAGAAACTTGTAGAATCTTTGAACCAAATGCTTACACACCTCCTTTACATAACAAGAGTAGAAAGTAAGCAATTATGAATAATCAGCCCAATAAAAAAGACGAAAATAGTTTGAAAGACTACTTCGCATTTGGCGAAGTTTTTGGCTACTTCTTTCGCAAGAAAGATCCAAACCGCAAGAGCAATTTTAATTTACGGATGATGCACGGTATCAATAAAATATCGATCATTATGTTTCTGCTAGGAATCATCTTTGTTATCCTTAAAAACATCCTTTAGGTGGATATTGAAGCCTACCGTCAGTACTGTTTAGCTAAACCCGGCGTAACCGAATCATTTCCTTTTGACAAAGAGGTATTGGTATTTAAGGTGATGAATAAGATGTTCGCTCTCACGGATGTCACCCTGTTTACTAGCATCAATCTCAAGTGTGATCCTGAGCGTGCAGTAGAATTGCGCGAGCGGTACCCAGCAGTGCAACCAGGCTACCAGATGAGCAAACAACACTGGAATACTGTACTGATGGATGGTACAATTGGTGACAAACTGATTACCGAGTGGATAGACCATTCCTATGATTTAATTGTAGCGAGTCTTACCAAAAAGCTGCGAGCAGAATTAGCCACGCTATCATGAGTAGGCAAAAGGCATCGACTTGGCTTGCTTTAGGCGATTCTTATACCATTGGTGAAGCTATACCGTTGCACCAACGGTGGCCGCATCAGCTTACCCGACAACTTAACTTTTCAATACCGCAGTATCTGGCTACCACTGGCTGGACTACGCGCGATCTGCTCAACGCTATTCCCAATACTACATTCACCCCGCCCTACACTTGGGTTTCCCTACTAATCGGAGTTAATAATCAGTATCAGGGACTGGATTTCTCAATCTATCGACCGGAATTTACCGAACTGCTGAAATTTGCCATTTCTCAAACGACCGATGCCCAGCACGTACTGGTGCTTTCTATTCCTGATTATAGCGTAACGCCAGAAGCTCAAGATAAAAGGCCAGCAAAAATTCTACAGGAAATTGAGCAGTATAATCAGGTCAACCGGCAAATTAGCACAGAAATGGGTACTCGCTATTGCGATATCACCTCAATCTCTCAACAAGCTGCGGAAAACGAAAGCCTTATTGCAGAGGATGGGTTACACCCTTCGGGTAAAATGTATCAGGTTTGGGTAGAAAAAATTCTGAAGGAAGTATCGTTAATAGATTTCATCTAGCTCTTTCTGCGTAATATATTATCTTAAAGCATAAAATCGTAATTCAAAGAACACCAACTTATGAAAATTCGTTGGATGAATACTAGGTGTTTTCGATTGGATTCACTTAGAAATATTGATAATTTTGATTCTCACCCGATAATTTCAGTGCTATGATACCTACGATGGAAATCCCCGTAACCCGTGCTTCCCGATCGAAGATCGACCAAGTTGATTTTCAGAATATTCAGTTCGGAAAAGTTTATTCCGATCATATGTTTATTGCTGATTACGACGGGAAACAGTGGGGTGATCTACGTATTGAACCGTTTGCTGATCTTACTATGAGTCCGGCTACATCGGTATTGCACTATGGCCAGTCAATATTTGAGGGGTTAAAAGCTTATAAAAACGAAGCAGGCGAAGCACTAATCTTTCGGCCCGACCGCAATGCGGCTCGCTTTAACAAATCTGCGGTGCGAATGTGTATGCCCGAAATTCCTGAGGAAATATTTTTGGGTGGTTTGCGCGAGTTAATTGAACTGGATAAGGACTGGATTCCTGACCGCGAGGGCACCTCGCTCTACGTGCGCCCCTTTATGATTGCCACCGATGAGTACATTGGGGTTCGCCCTTCGCAAACCTATCGGTTTATGATCTTTACCGGGCCGGTAGGTGCTTACTACAGCAAACCGGTGCGAGTGAAAGTAGAAAAGCAATTCGCACGAGCGTCCGAAGGTGGAACCGGCTTTGCCAAAACTGCGGGAAACTACGCTGGCTCGTTGTACCCCGCGCAATTAGCCGCTCAAGATGGCTACGATCAACTCATCTGGACGGATGCTAACGAGCACAAGTATATTGAGGAAGCAGGTACCATGAATCTAATGCTAGTGATTGATGATACGTTACTCACGCCGCCTACCAGCGGGACCATTCTAGACGGTATCACTCGAGATAGTATTATTGCGCTGGCGCAAGACTGGGGCATGAAAACCGACGTGCGTAAAATATCGGTGAAGGAAATTGTACAGGCTATTGAGCAAAACCGATTAACGGAAGCCTTTGGTGCCGGAACTGCCGCCACGGTAGCCCATATTCAAGCCATTGCTAACGATGGTATTGATTACGAACTACCACCCATTGAGAACCGTGAGTTTTCTAATAAAGTACTCAAAGCCTTAGATGATATTAAGTATGGGCGCACCGAAGATTCGCATGGCTGGGTGATGAGGGTAGATTAGTTAAAATAATGATCTGAAAAGTATATAAATTATGAATCTTAAAGGCTTTTATCAGACGGCTAAGCAGGAATTGGAACCACTTTTTGGGGAGGTAGTTGATTTTCGATTGGAACAAGTGGAGCGTGATGATAAGAATGGCTTATGGGAAGTAGTAGTTTCTTTTTTAATGGAAAATAAAAACCCGGTTGAAAACCCTTCATACATTCACAAAAGTATAGAAAATGAGTATAAATATCACCGTATATACAAATCACTTAAAATTAATGATGATATGGAAGTGATGGGACTGTACATGTTTTCTACATAATGATTCTTATTGACAGTGAGCCCCTAGTTTTATTGATAATGGGATTGGTTGATCAAAATCAGATAAGTAAACACCGCAGAA
>NZ_JBARYM010000141.1:0-4358 GCF_049647865.1 Tunicatimonas sp.
CTTAATATCCTGCGTTAGATTAATAGCTCCGGCTAGGTCGGCTTGGGTAAAATTATCATAATCAAGCCAGGAGTTGGTATCGCTTTTTTTGTCGTATCCCGCATACATGCAAGGTTCAAACAGATGAGCGTAAGAACGAATATCAATCCAGTCAATAGCCAGGGAAGCTCCCCGACTGGTCGGTTGAGGCTGCACGAGCAATGCCCCGGCCCCATCGGAAAGCATCCAGCGAAGGAAATCAGTTTCTAAAGGCAGGTGTTCGTTCGCAGTCAGTTGTTGCTCAAAACGAGAGGCTTTGAACATCCGGCTGGCAAACTCTCCGGCGCAAGCTAGTGCATGTTGCTTCCCTTCCAGTAGCACCTGCATCCAAGCGTTTTTAATAGCCATCATCCCGCTGCCACAAACGCCGTGCAGCGTGGCGATTTCGCAAGCTTCCAACCCGCTTTCCGCGTGAACCATACTGGCAAACCCCGGTACGGGCAAGTCGCCCTGGGTAGTAGCTGCTGCCAGGAAATCCACCTCCGAGGCAGCCACGCCTCGTTGCGCTAAGCAATCCCGAACCGCTTCGGCAGCCATTCCTGCCAGCGAGTGCGTAGATTGTTGCTGGCGGTCTAGCGCGTAGTGCCGAAACTGAATACCATTTTGACGGAGCATCCGTAGCTTAGTCCGAGAGGGCTTCCCGTGAACCATTCCGAGGTACTGCTCAATATTTTCATTATCTACCGGTTTGCCCGGCAGGTATTTTCCCGCACTGGTGATATAAGCTTTAGCGTGGTTCATGTTTTATTTTGGTCTGAAAGAGTTGGTCGAAATAAGGAAGAAAGAATCCGTAGTTGCCCCGCACTTTGCGGTGGTGCTGGCTGTGTCGATAGGAAAATTTTAGCCAGTGACTGGCAGATTTTTGGGGAGCCAGGTCAAAATCCCAGTGGCCTAACGTATTAAGCAAAATGCTAAGTACGGGTAGCGAAAGCAACGCCAGATACTGAAACGGATACAGCAGCAACGGTAGATAAATAACCGTGCCTAGCAGAAACGCTTCAAACCAATGAAAGCTGTAGGTAGAATACGAAGTAGGCACCCGCGACTGGTGGTGCTGGTAGTGTACCCGGCTAAAGAACCACGGCTGGTGCAGTAGTCGGTGATTGAGGTAGAAGTGAAACTCGTTCCAAACAAACAGTAGCAGAACTTCGGGAAACAGCGTTAGCAAATTGACCGACCAGTTGATCTGAATAATTCCCCGTTGATACGCCATCTGTACCGGAATGGCCAGCAACGCAAAAACCAAAATTGATAGCAACGACCGGCTGATTTCCTGTCGGATTTGCTGAGAGGCAACCTTCTGTGGGTGAATAAATTGTCCCTGCTTACGACGCGCCAGCCACCGGGCCAGATAGTTGCCTCCCACCGCTGAAGCAAAGTACAGAACCACAAACGCTAATAGCGTAAGTAGAAAAGTTTGCTGCCAGGAAGCAAATAGCAGACGTTCAACGGAAGTTGTCATAAACTTGTGACAAATAATAGACGGTTAACGTTGGAATCAGAGATATATTTGTATTATGTAAGAAATAGAGACTGAACATGATACTCATTGCCGACAGTGGCTCTACCAAGACCGATTGGCGGTTGATCGATGCTAACGGAAAGATTTCTCAAGCTAAAACGATAGGGTTCAACCCTTACCATCAATCGGCCGATGATATAGCCGCGCGACTACGGGAAGAACTGCTTCCTCAGATAACAAGTGAAGTTGAAACTATTCACTTTTACGGAGCAGGTTGCTCTACTGAATTAGCTTGCCAGACGGTTAAAACTGCTTTGCACCAAGTATTTTCCGATAGCCGAGTCGAAATCTACAATGACTTATTGGCGGCGGCCCGGGCCCTCTGCGGTCACCAGCCAGGCATTGCCTGCATTGTAGGTACTGGGGCTAACTCTTGCCTCTACGACGGGAGAGAAATCGTAGATAACGTGCCGCCGCTGGGATACATTTTGGGTGACGAAGGCAGTGGTACCTGGATTGGTAAGCAGTTACTTAACCACTATTTCAAACGAGCTATGCCCGAGGAACTACAGAAACCCTTTGAAAAACGGTTTACTGGTTCGGTAGGTGAGGTGTTAGATCACGTTTATCGGCAACCTCAAGCGAATCAGTACTTGGCGCAATTCTCTCGTTTTGCTTTTCATCATTTAAAACACCCTTGGGTAGCTCAACTGATCTACGAAGGATTCAGCCAGTTTCTAGAGAAGAATATAATGAAGTACGAGAATTACCAACGGCAGCCTATTCACTTCACCGGAGGAGTGGCATTTTATTACGCCAATATTCTTCGGCAGGTAGCCAATGATCGTGGCATACGAGTGCAGAATATACTGGAAAGCCCCATTGCCGGACTAACATTATTTCATCAATCGAGCTAAAAAATTACCTTTACCCGACCGTTTTCTTCTCAGCTGTGGTTATCCTTTTATTCTATATTCGGACCACTATCAACTATTCATTGTCAATTATCAACCAATAATTATGTCAACCACCGAATCCTCTTCACTGTACGATAATCTGGAAAAAATGCCGATGAGCGAGTTGCTGTCCGGCATCAATAACGAAGATAAAAAAGTAGCTTACGCCGTAGAAGAAGTTATCCCGCAGATTGAAAAACTGGTAAAAGGCATCGTCACTCGGATGAAGCAGGGTGGACGTTTGTTCTACATTGGCGCGGGAACCAGCGGACGGTTGGGTATTGTAGATGCTTCGGAATGTCCGCCTACCTACGGCGTGCCGCCCGATTGGGTAATCGGCATTATGGCCGGGGGCGATGAAGCTATTCGCAAGTCTAAGGAGTTTGCGGAAGATGATCCTGAACGAGCCTGGAAAGATTTGCAGGAGTACAATATCAACGAAAAAGACACCTTAGTGGGTATTGCCGCTTCGGGTACTACGCCCTACGTAATTGGTGGGGTGAAAATCGCTCGGGAAAATGGTATTCTAACCGGATGTATTACGTGTAATCTGGAAACTCCATTGGCCGCTGCGGCCGAAGTACCCATTGAAGTAGTAGTAGGCCCGGAGTTCGTTACCGGAAGCACCCGGATGAAAGCGGGTACAGCTCAGAAATTGGTCTTAAATATGATCTCCACCGCCACCATGATTGGCCTCGGCCGGGTAAAAGGAAATCGGATGGTAGATATGCAGCTGAGCAATAATAAATTGGTAGACCGGGGCGAACGAATGATTATGGACGAATTAGCAATAGATAGAGAACAAGCCAAACAACTACTGGAAGAACACGGTTCAGTACGGAAAGCAGTAGAGGCTTATCGGAAGTAGGATATGCATAAGATTGAACCTTTCCATCGTTGGCTAAGCGAATATGACGTGTCTTCGGACACACGATCCCCATTCTTTGGTAAGGAATATAATTACGATCTGTACACTAATACCATCTACGGATACTATATTGATCCGGGCTGGGATTTTATTGGCTCGGAAACGCTCTACATTAAGATGCTATACGCCAATTATGAGCAAAATTTTGTCATTATTGAGATGATTGGGGAATGGAATGATACGCTGCATAATGATATTATGCACCTTAAACGCAATATCGTAGATCAGTTGCAGAAAGTTGGCATTAATCAGTTTATTCTGATTGGTGAAAACGTTATGAATTTTCACGGTTCCGACGACTGCTACTACGAAGAATGGTTTGAGGATGTGGAAGATGGCTGGATTGCTTTAGTCGGTTTCCGCGATTTTGTGTTAGCCGAAATGACGGAATACAACATCGATTCTTACCTAAACTACGGTGGTAATTTGCAGATTGACAACTGGCGCACCATGAAACCTCAAGCGTTCCACCAACTGGTTGATGGGTTAATTACGCGTCGGCTGACGTGGCCGACATCCCGGTGGCCGACACCTCGGTGACTGTCGTAACGTAAGCGGTTAGTGCAATGGTGTATTTCTTGCCACTAGTGACCTCCCGGCACAGTGCCCGGGTGCGTCGTACTCGCTCCTTTAAGAACTTTCTTCCTTGAAAAACAAACGGTTGCTGCTCGGCTACCGACGAAAGCGGAATCTGGCCATTGGTAGATTGCTCGCGTAATAATGCCCGAAGCAGAGTGGCATCAGCGTGAACGGTGGCTTTAGGATTCTGCGCGTAGCGTTGCAGGGGAATCCGCACTTCTTCCGGAACCATCGGTTCAGTAAGCACCGGCTGGAGTAACTGGCGAAAACAGGATTTCCACTCCGCTCCGTGCGGACGAATACGAAACCCGTGCCGTTGAAACGCCATCAGGTGAGCTACCTCGTGCAGGTACGTTAGCAGAAATGCTTCGGCAGGCAACGTACGGTTCACCGA
>NZ_JBARYM010000142.1:0-4334 GCF_049647865.1 Tunicatimonas sp.
AACCTGATCTGGTTATTGCTCATCAGCGAGCGGGTTTACAGATAAATGAATATGTTCAGGTAGCTGATTTACTACTACTAGTTGAGGTATCGGACACTACGCTAGCTCGTGACTTAGGCAGAAAAAAGGAGTTGTATGCACAAGTGGGAGTTCCTATTTATTGGGTGATTGATATTCCCCAACATCAGATCCATATATTCAGTAATTTATATCAGGGCGATTACGGAACAGCGGTAGCTTATAAGAAAGGGCCTTTTCCGGCTCTACCGTTCGATTTTCCGATCTCTTTTGACGATATATTTCCTGTTATCGAATGACTTTTTCCTTCTTTACCCGTAACCTGAACACGCACCTATGAAAAAACAATGGTGGAAAATATTAGCCATTTTATTAGTCGGATATACCATCACCGCCGGTCTGCTGGCCGATGTGCCCCGGTTACCAATACTGAATGAAACCGTTCGGGTGCTGCACTTTCACGTGCCCATGTGGTTTGGCATGGTAGCCCTGTTTACTGCCTCCGTGGCTTACTCGATTAAACATCTGACGAATCCGTTGCTTAAGCACGATACCTACGCCATTGAATTTGCTAATACCGGCATGTTGTTCGGAATTTTGGGTATTTTGAGTGGGTCGTTATGGGCTAAATTTACCTGGGGGGCTTTCTGGACGAATGATCCTAAGCTAAACGGAGCGGCTATCGCCCTACTGATTTACGCAGCTTACTTCATTTTGCGAGGATCGTTTAACGATGAGCAGCAGCGGTCGCGGGTAAGTGCGATTTACAATATTTTCGCCTACGCTACGCTAATTCCGCTCCTGTTTATTCTGCCCCGCATGACTGATTCATTACACCCGGGCAACGGCGGGAACCCCGGATTCAATATTTACGACGCGGCTAGTCAGTTACGCTTCATATTTTATCCGGCAGTAATTGGTTGGACGTTAATGGGAGTGTGGCTCACCAGTTTGCGTATTCGTTTGCACATCATAAAACAGAAACACAATGAAAGCTTGGAAGAAAAAATGCTGCTTGATCGTAGCCGCGCTGTGGCTGAGCGTTCTTAACGCTAGTTCACTACTGGCTCAGTCGGCTAACGAAGTCACTATGGCTGATACCTTTCGACAGGAAGGTAAGATTTACGTAGTAGTAGCGGTAATGCTCCTGATATTCTCCGGACTAGTTATCTACGCCATTCGTATTGATCAGAAAGTAAGTAGACTAGAGAAGGAACTGTCTGAAAATTGATAGTGGACAATGAGTAATGACAATGCAATCATTAACACCATAACACCTTAAAATATGAAACTAAAGTATATTATTGCCCTAATTGTAATTGCCGTATCGGTTACCATTATTATGTCTACCGCCGGAGATGCTAGTTCTTACCTTACTTTTGATGAGGCTAGTGAGCTAGCGCAATCGGGTGAGGATAAGAGTATTCACGTAGTAGGTACGCTAAAGAAAGATGCGCAGGGTGAAGTAGTAGGGGTAGAACCTTCGGAAGATAAGCTAACCGTTTCCTTCGTGATGGTAGACGAAAATAACCGGGAGCAGCAAGTATACTACAGTCAGCCCATGCCCGCCGACCTACTGCGTTCCGAGCAGGTAGTCGTTATTGGTTCGTACCATGATGAACACTTTGTAGCCGATGACTTGCTACTAAAATGCCCTTCCAAGTACCAGGAAGAAGAAATTAGTTAGAGCTAGTACATGGCAAATGAGTACGACCGGATTATCAAAGAAAATATTGAGGCGATAATCCTTCCGCTTTCCGACAAATTATTTGGTATCCGCCCAGAGGTGATGGAAGAGGTTGCGGTTGATTTACAGCTCACTTTGGAGCGTAAGCCGGATGTTGTTCGCCGCATTTCTTTTGAGAACGAACCGCAACGCATCTTACACATCGAGTTTCAGGTGGGCGATCAGGTCGAGATGGTACTGCGGATGCAAACCTACCGGGCACTATTGCAAGAATTGCACAAACTACCTGTGAGCCAGTTCGTGGTCTACTTGGGGCAAAAAACTCCGACTATGAAAACCAGTATTGCTGAGTTAATTTTCGGAGATGATAATAACTTTCAGTTTGAGCTTATCAACATTCACAATTATGATCATGAGCAGCTTCTTGCCTCCAACATTCCTGAAGAAATTCTATTAGCTGTACTTGGCGATTTCAAGAACGAATCGCCAGAAAAGGTTGTTGGTAGTATACTAAATCGGCTAGTAGCCACTAGTCAAAATACATCTAAGTTACAGCGATATGTCCGCCAGTTGGTGGTCATGGCCAAACTTCGTAATTTACAGCATAGTACACTTCAAACGATAGAAAAGATGCCAATTGAATTTGATCTGGAAAGTGATGTGATCTACCAACGTGGAAAACAAGAAGGTATACAAGAAGGTATACAAGAAGGCAAACAGGAGGGAAAACAGGAGGGTAGAGTGGAAGAAAAGAGAGAGCTTATCATAGAAATGCTGCGTGACGGAGCATTATCAATAGAGAAAATTGCTGCTTACGCTCATGCTTCGGTAGAATTTGTTAAAAACCTTCAGCAAGAAATTTCTTCCTAATGATTAATACCCTCATTGGCAATCTTGGCCACTTCTTTGTTATTTCTTCCTTTGTGGCCTCGCTAGTAGCCGCCTATGCTTACATTATTGCTACGGTAGAGAAAGATATTATAAAGTCCCAGGCATGGAAACACTTCGCGCGAGTTGCGTTCTACGTTCACGGTGGATTGGTTATTGGAGTAATTGGTAGTCTATTCTATATTATCTACAACCATCTCTTCGAGTATCATTATGCGTGGAGCCATTCTTCGCTGAGTCTACCCGTGTACTACATGATTTCCTGCTTTTGGGAAGGACAGGAGGGAAGTTTCCTGCTGTGGATTTTCTGGCACGTCATTTTAGGTTTCGTGCTGATTCGCACTAACCGGCAAACGGGTTGGGAAGCTCCGGTGATGGCGGTATTTGCATTAGTACAAGCATTCCTCGCTTCTATGATTCTCGGTACGGTGATTCCGGGTATTGAACTGAAAATTGGTAGCTCACCCTTTCTGCTACTGCGCGATGTAATGGTTGATGCCCCGGTCTTCGCCATGAATCCTGATTTTCGTCCTGAAGATGGAACTGGTCTGAATCCACTGTTACAAAACTACTGGATGGTCATTCATCCACCTACGTTATTTTTAGGCTTTGCTACCACGTTGGTGCCGTTTGCATTTTGTATGGCCGGTATTTGGCGGAAGCGGTACGAAAGCTGGATAAAACCAGCCTTGCCTTGGGCTATTTTCTCGGCGGCTGTTCTTGGTCTAGGCATTATGATGGGAGCCTACTGGGCCTACGAGACGTTAAACTTCGGCGGTTACTGGAACTGGGACCCGGTAGAAAACGCAGTGTATATTCCTTGGCTAGTTTTAGTAGCAAGTATTCACACGCTAATCATTTTCAAGAACAACGGAACGGCCCTTAAGACTTCTATTGTGCTGGTAATCGCTACGTTCGTGCTGATTCTATACAGTACATTTTTAACTCGTAGTGGCATTTTGGGCAATGCATCAGTGCATTCGTTTACTGACTTGGGCTTATCAGGCCAGTTGTTAATCTATATGCTGTTCTTTACGGTCGCAGCTATCGTTCTATCGGCCATTCATTGGAAAAATATTCCTACTTCCGAGAAAGAAGCATCAACCTACAGCCGGGAGTTCTGGATTTTTATTGGAGCTACTACGCTTTGCTTGATGTCTTTTCAGGTACTGGTGCCAACCTCTATTCCAGTGTATAATTCTATTATTGAGGCTTTTGGCGGAGTATCGAATATAGCTCCTCCTGCCGACCAAATAGCGTTTTATACCAAATTTCAGCTTTGGTTTGCTATTGCCATTGCGCTGTTATCCGGTACAGGGCAGTTTTTCTTCTGGCGCAAAATGAATCCTGAAAAGCTAAAGAGTGAGTTATCCATTCCGCTAATTATTACTTTAGTAGTTAGCGCAGGGGCTATGTTGATTGGAAAGATAACCAATCCGGTTTATATATTACTGCTCACCGTTTCGGTGTATTCTATTGTAGCGAACGGTAAAATCTTATTACGCTTTGGAAAAGAAAACTTTCAGTTAGCAGGAGGCTCTATTTCGCATATTGGTGTAGCGATGATTTTTATCGGCATTCTCTTTTCATCAGGTTACTCTAATGTGGTTTCTATTAACGAATCAGGTCTCCTTATTTTTAAGGATGATCCGGCTAACGAAAACTTGGAAAACACCTTACTGTGGATTAATGAACCGCGTAATATGGATAAGTACGAACTGGTCTATAAAGGCCAGCGAGT
>NZ_JBARYM010000143.1:0-3509 GCF_049647865.1 Tunicatimonas sp.
GAGAAAAGTCTTTTTGCGCCAGTTGCACCTTTCTATCCAACAAAGTTAGTTGTTTTTGTTGCCGGGTTAATAAATCCTGATATTTGTACAATTGGTTGCTGACGGCTTGTCGTTGTTGAACGTGTGGAGTAAGCCGAACATACAGCTGGTATTTTCGGATAGCTTCCTGCACATGGGTGTACGTAGATTGCAGCTCCCCTAACTGATAGGAATTCACGAAAAATGTATCTTCCGCTAGGAAAGTAGAATTGAATGCTTGTAACTCCTGAGTGAGTCGTTGAATATCTGAGTATAGCGCTGAATTCTGGATTATTGCCAGTACAGAATCCGCTTCTACTGTGTCTTGATCGGATACCCATAGCATACTTACGGGACCAGTCGCTTGAGCAACTACCGGTATTGGTGGGTGAAGCGTAGTGATGACTAGCTTGGCGGGTATCCGATCAGGATAACGAATGAGCCAACTAAGTAGTACTAGTAGCACTACATTAGACAACACAAATACTTCTCCCCACCGAACAATCCACTGGGGGGGAGTTTCCAGCACTTCTTGTAAATATTCCGAAGGTTCACTTAGCTCGTCAATAGCTTTGGGTAATTTGTTCATTCGCCCAGTTCTAATTGGTTTTTTACCAATGTGTAATAAAACCCTTTTTGATAGGTTAATTCAGCGTGCGTTCCTCGTTCAACAATGCTACCTTCGTCCATCACGAGAATCTGATCAGCATGCTTGACCGTACTTAACCGATGGGCGATAATCACCACCGTACGGTCTTGATAAAAATTCTCTAGATTATTGACGATATAACGTTCACTTTTAGCATCCAATGCACTGGTAGCTTCGTCAAAAAATAAATAAGTCGGGTCTTTGTAAACCGCCCGAGCAATGAGCATTCGTTGCCGCTGTCCACCCGATAGTCCCATACCATTTTGCCCAATAGGTGTAGCGTAACCTTTTGGCAAGCCATCAATGAATTGTTCTAGATGGGCAATACGCACAGCATGGGACAAGCGTTCCTTATCCAGAGGACTTTTACTATCAGATTCAGTGATATTAGCCAGAATAGTGTCATCAAAAACAAATCCATCTTGCATGACCACGCCACACTGGGTAAGCCAATGGGTTGACTTAATATTGGCTAATTTTTGTTCACCTACGTGTATACCACCTTCGGAGGGTGAATAGAATTTAAGCAGCAATTTCAGTAGAGTCGTTTTTCCACTGCCACTGGCCCCCACGACCGCAGTAACCTTACCCTGGGGAATAACGGCTGATACTTGCTGAAGAACGGCGGGTGAATGCGGTCCTTCATAGTGGAATGTAAGGTTGTCGATGTGTATAATTCCTGAAGGATGGTCAGCAAATGTTTGATCTGCCTTAGTATCTTCACTGAGTTTGGCATGTACTTCATTCAGGCGAGTTAAACTTAGATGAGCATCTTGAGCCGACTGAAGAAAATCAATCAGGCTAAGTAACGGAGCATTCAGTTGCCCCAAGATGTATTGTACGGCAATAAGCATCCCTAGCGTCATATCTCCTCGCACTACGAGCAGCGCTGCTAAAAAGGTGATGCCGATATTTTTAAGCTCGTGGATAAACGTTCCCCCACGAGCCTGTAGTTGATCAACTGATAGTGTTTCAACATCTACCTGATGTTGCTTAATACGAACTGCCTCCCACCGCCAGCGGCGACGTTGCTGTGATCCGTTTAGCCGAATCTCGGGCATACCGTAGAGTAAATCATGTAGTTGTACTTGGTGTTCTGATGAGGCTTCAAATCGCTTGTATTCTAGCAGGGCCCGACGGCGAGCCAATAGTAAAATCCAGCCTACGTATAGTATAGCCCCAATCAGAAAAATGGTAAATATCAGAAAATTGTAGTAGGCTAATACCAAGCTAAAGACTGCTACGCTAAAGACCGAAAAAAGTACGTTTAGCGATTGGGCAGTCAGAAATTCTTCAATCCGCTAATTATCGGTGATACGCTGGAATAGATCACCCAAATTCTTTTGCTCAAAAAATGCGTAAGGCAGTCGCATGAGTTTCTGCAGGAAGTTAGACAGTAGTGATATACTCACCCGGTTACCTATGTGAAGTAGTAAATAACTGCGGATAATTTCTCCGATAGTTTGAGAGATAAAGAGCACCAACTGAGCAATCAGAATGATATAGATAAAATGTAGGTTATTATTACGAATACCTTCATCCACCAGTGCTTGTGCTAAAAAAGGAAAGACCAACTGAATGAGACCGATAGCCAGCACACTCAGCAACAGTTGACCTATGTAGCGGTGGTAAGGCCGAAAGAAAGGTAGTAGTAAGTTCCAGCCATTGGCAACACGTGGTTCCGTCTGGGTATCTTTTTCGTAGAACGGTGGCGTTGGCTCCAACAACAATAAGATTCCTGAGCCCGACTGATTCTCATTCGCTTGGGTTACGGCCATATCAGGTTGATTATTTGCCGTTTGCTGATCCGATTGCCATCCCGACAAGAATTCTTTCCAGCTATAACGCAGCTTACCCGTAGCTGGATCGGCCACGTATACGTACTTGCGGGTTATACGGTATACTACCACATAGTGACGGTCGCGCCAGTGAGCAATGCAGGGCAGTAGTACATCATTTCGCAGCGTGTCAAAATCAGTGACTACTGCTTCGGTACGAAACCCCAATTGTTCAGCAGCTTCCGCTAGATTGAGTAGCGAAACGCCCTGTTTTCCCAGAAAAGTAGTTTCTCGCAATTGTTCTAGGGTATAGTGCTGTCCGTAGAACCGCCCTACCATTCGTAGGCAGGTTGGCCCACAGTCCATGTAGTCGAGTTGGCGGTAGAGAGGAAACTTTCTCAATAGTATTTGATTAAACGAATTAACTTACAATACTCCTACCTAATAAGCAGTACTTAACCTGTACTGACTATTATTTGGTTGAAAAAAAGTAGAAGAATAAAGCATGATTTAACATCGGATCAAAAAAAAAGCCTAATAATTACTTATTAGACTTAACTAAAATGGTTTTAAGTAAAGTTTAATCTACTTTTCTTTGCCCATAAGTTTTTTTAAAAAATCAGGTAGATTAGGCTTACTTCCTCCTCTCACACTTTGTTGGTGCTTCTTTGATAAAGAAAACATTTTCTCATTACGTAAATTTGGGGTGTTTCGCTTTTTACTCAAAATCGTCATAATAATATATAGTTGTAGTGTACAATAATTATGACCTAAAGATATTCATATTAAATGTAACAGATCAATACAATTTCTATTTATTTCACCAATGCTTAAAAAACAAGCGTGAACAGCTTATAACCCCTCACGAATTAGTCAATTTCATGCATATTACGGTTTAGCTAGATATCGCAAACTATATAATTTCATATATTTGAATACTAGTTATATACTAAATCATGGAAGAGCTATCCCTGCATTTCACTAAAAGAGAGAAAGTAATTCACACCTCCATCTGGCTGTTGTATTTTATAATGATGGTGAGCACTTCCTATGTGGCACGCGAT
>NZ_JBARYM010000144.1:0-8874 GCF_049647865.1 Tunicatimonas sp.
GACCCAGCTTAGCAATAGCGTGTTATAGTGTTAAAGAGTTTATGTGTTAAGATCATAAGTTGTTACTGACACACAAAACAATAACACCTTAACACGCAAATACCCTAACACTCTGTCTATGTTTAAAAAAATTCTTATTGCTAACCGGGGTGAAATTGCCCTACGGGTTATTCGAAGCTGTCGCGAAATGGGTATCAGCACCGTTGCAGTATATTCAACTGCCGACAAAGATAGCCTTCATGTTCGCTTCGCCGACGAGGCCGTATGTATTGGCCCTCCGGCTAGTAGTGCTTCTTATCTTAGCATTCCAAATATAATTGCAGCGGCTGAAATTACTAACGCTGATGCAATTCATCCCGGCTACGGGTTTCTATCTGAAAATGCGGAGTTCTCACGGGTATGTGAAGAGTACGGTATCAAATTCATTGGTGCTTCCCCCGGAATGATTGGTAAGATGGGCGACAAAGCCACCGCCAAAGCTACTATGCAGGAGGCCGGGGTACCTACTGTGCCCGGTTCAGAGGGTCTGCTAAGTAGTATTGATGAAGGAATGAAGATTGCCGAAGATATCGGTTATCCAGTAATACTAAAAGCTACCGCGGGGGGGGGTGGAAAAGGAATGCGAATAGTTGAGGATAAGAGCGGATTTAAGAAAGCTTGGGACGATGCCCGTCGGGAATCGGGAGCCTCTTTTGGCAATGACGCCCTTTATCTGGAGAAATTTGTAGAAGAGCCTCGCCATATTGAGATTCAAATTGTAGGTGATCAAAATGGAAAAGCTTGTCACCTATCAGAGCGAGACTGCTCTATTCAACGCCGTCATCAAAAGCTACTGGAAGAAACCCCCTCACCGTTTATGACCGATGAGTTACGGGAGAAAATGGGGCAAGCTGCTATCAAAGGGGCCGAAGCTATTGGCTACGAAGGTGCCGGAACCATTGAGTTTTTAGTTGATAAGCACCGTAACTTCTACTTTATGGAGATGAACACCCGGATTCAGGTGGAACACCCCATTACCGAGGAAGTGACTAGCTTCGATTTGATTAAAGAACAAATCAAGGTGGCAGCGGGCATTAAATTGTCGGGTAAAAACTACTACCCTATGCTACACGCGATTGAGTGCCGAATTAATGCCGAAGACCCTGCCAATGGCTTCCGCCCTAGCCCCGGAAGGATTACCAATTTACATATGCCCGGTGGCCTTGGAGTAAGAATAGACAGTCATATTTACGCCGGCTACAGTATCCCCCCCAACTATGATTCTATGATTGCCAAAGTGATTGTTAGTGGCCAGACCCGCTTAGAAGCAATCACTCGTATGAAACGAGCACTAGGTGAGTTTGTCATTGAAGGTATTAAGACTACTATTCCATTTCATATTAAACTAATGGATGATCCCAAATTTCAGGAGGGCGATTTTACCACCGCTTTCATGAATACATTTGACCTCTCCGATATTAGCGAGTACGAAGTAGTTTAATGATTGATGAGTAATGCTCCTTTACGTTCATTGTTCATTATCAAACATAGCCAAGGTACGCCAGTCGTTGATAAATCTCTAAGCAGACCCAAGCATCGGTAGCGGCGTAGCGCATTTGGGGTTCGGTGAGCTGCGGGTTTTCCCAATTAGAAGTCTGTTGAGCTTTAGAAACCCGAAAGCCTAAGAAAATTCCAGTCAGCTTTCGCACACCAGCGTGCTTAACATCTAGTCGTTTAGCTGCATCATTTAAATCCAATACGTTATCAGGAGAGAACACCAGATGATGTTTAGAACATAGTTTCCGCAAATCTTTCAGGTCGTCTTTAATGCTGATTCCTACTTTTTTAATTAAAGGGTTAGCAAAGAATTCAGTAAATGCTAGGCTGACTCCAGTATAATTTAGGCGAATTAGATACGTTTTATTAGGAACCGATAGCTGAATTAACGAAGTATCGTAGTGCACACCTCGTTTGAAGGCCGGTCGTGCTTCCGTATCAAATCCTACTACCGCGTGTTCCCGCAATTCCTTAAACACTTCCTCTTGCTTATCCGAATCGGTAATCAGCACAATTCTTCCCTCGTATTTACGAAGGGGTAAGTTGTTTATTTCTTCTTTTGTAATGTGCTTGGGAAACATCATGCCGCAACTGTTTTTTGATTCGCCTCTGCCAACTCACCGGGTTGATAGCGGGCAATTTTAAAGTTTAAAAATCCGAAGAGAATTGTCATAATCGGACTAAGTATGCAAAAGAAAGCAAACGGAGCGTAGGTTAGCGTAGCCACTCCCAGCACCGCCGCCTGGGTGGCCCCGCAGGTATTCCAGGGAATTAGCACCGAAGTTACCGTACCCGAATCCTCCAACGTTCGGCTGAGCACTCGGGGTTTTAGTCCTCGTTCGCGGTAGGTCTGAGCAAACATGCGGCCGGGCACCACAATCGCCAGGTACTGGTCTGAAGCCGTCACATTAAAGAAGATAGAAGTAAGTGCCGTAGAAGAAATCAGCGAGCCGGTAGAGTTAGCGTACTGAATAATGGACTGCGTAATGCGCTTCAACATTCCCGCCGATTCCATTACTCCCCCAAAAATCATGGCGCAGATAATCAGCCAAATGGTATTCAACATCCCTGCCATACCTCCGGTAGATAGCAAGCCATTCACCATATCGTTATCAGTGGTGATGCTAACGTTGGTGTACATGGCTTTCATTACGGCTATGTAGGTACCAAAAGCTCCACTTTGCCCACTCACCTGAGCAATAGCCTGCGGTTGAAAGATGATAGCGAATAGGCCACCTAACAAGGTGCCCGCTAGTAAGGCCGGTAGGGCGGGCACTTTCTTAACGATCATTCCGATGACCACCACCGGAACAATAAATAGCAATCCGTTGATATTAAACGCATTATCCAACGCCGATAGCACCTCCTGCGTGCCGTCGTCGGTCATGGTGTTTTCTGCCGTAAGTCCAATAATTAGGAAGATTATCAGCGAAATAGTGATAGAAGGAACGGTGGTGTAGGTCATGTAGCGGATGTGGGTGAACAAATCCGTTCCGGCCATAGCGGGAGCTAAGTTGGTGGTGTCCGAGAGGGGCGACATCTTATCCCCGAAGTACGCGCCCGAAATGATGGCCCCGCCGGTGACGCCCGGCGACAGCCCTAAAGTAGTGCCAATGCCCAGCAGGGCGATACCCACTGTAGCCACCGTAGACCAACTACTACCCGTAGCCACCGCCACCACCGCGCAGACAATACAGGCCGCAAATAGAAAGATGGTAGGATTCAGAATTTGCAAGCCGTAGTAAATCATAGCGGGCACGATGCCGCTTAGCATCCAGGTGCCCGCCAGCGAACCAATGAGTAGTAAAATAAGCATAGCCGACATGGCCGAACTAATACTTTTTACAATGCCGTCTTGTAGCGTAGGCCAAGTAACCCCCGTTCGTAGTGCGATCAGAGCAGCTACGGCTGCTGAAATAATCAAAGCAATCTGGTTAGGCCCGTAGGTGGAATCGCTGTCATACACGTACACATTGATTGCCAGTAGGGGAAGCAGAAAGACAATAGGAATAGCCGATTCGGTGAGGGTAGGAGCTCGTCTTATATCCGAAGACATCAATTATTTTTTTTAGTACAAAAGCCTAAAATACTAAAAAGTGAGGAAAGAGGCGCGACTAATACTAGGCAGAGTTCACAATATTCTCTCGCTTAAATATAATGAGCCTCTAGCTGTCTGCTGGAACCTATTACTTTAAACAATTTTCATCATAACGTATAGCGTAAGTACACTGTAAAGTAAATAAGTTAACGTCATTGCAACAAGGTACGAGCCGGGCCGCCGGGCGGAAGTAATCTCCAGCTAGTGAGGGAGATAGTCGCGTCAGCGATCCGATTCGTCATCCTTCCTTACTATGGCAATACAATTTTATTAAAACCTATTTTACCGAGCAGTAAATAACGGAAAACAACTTACTAATGTAGAACATAGTGTGTCGGTACAGGCTCGTCAGAAAAGTGAATTTGTCTATTTTGTACTTTAAGAAAAGACTATAAATGCATATTGTATATTGCCTACCAAAATACGTACCTTGTTGCGTATGGAACTAAATATCTTACTTTTTGGCATCACGAAAGATATTGTAGGGCAACAGAAGTTGCGCTACGAAATGCCTCAGGGAGCTACTGTGCCAGATTTAGTAGAACAATTGAAGAAAAGTTATCCGAAGCTGCACAATTTGAATTCGGTGTTGGTAGCCGTTAACAATGAGTATGGGCAGAAACAACAAGAGTTGCACGAAAGCGATGAGATTGCCCTTATCCCTCCAGTAAGTGGAGGATAATGGGCGGAAACTGGTGAACGGAAACCGGAAAGCGGATTTTGAAAGGCCCATTTCAGATTTCAGTATCCGATTTTCAGTCTCCAATAAACTATGTTCATGAACTCAAACAATAAAATAGCTATTTCGCTAACTGATGAACCACTTCAGATCAATACTGTGCTTAATTCGGTGCAGTCTGATAGTGCAGGAGCCGTTGATGTTTTTATTGGCACCGTGCGCAACAACACCCAGCAGCGAACTGTTGAACGTCTAGACTTTGAAGCCTACGACCCCATGGCAGTAAAGGAAATGGAAAAGTTGGCGGTTCAAGCTTGCGAACAGTGGCCAGTAGAAAAAATTGCCATTCACCACCGTAAGGGCACATTGTATGTTGGCGATATTGCGGTTATCATTGCGGTAGCTACTCCCCACCGGCAAGCCGCTTTTGAAGCTTGTAAATTTACGATCGATACACTCAAACAAACCGTACCTATTTGGAAGAAGGAGATTTTTGATGATGGTGAAGTTTGGGTATCCGCTCATCCTTAACTCACATGAAACGCATTCATCTGATTTCCAATCCTCGTAATTTATCTACCGCTCTCATGTACTCCTTCGCTCAGCGATCGGATACACAAGTAGTTGACGAGCCTTTCTACGGTTACTATTTAACCCAACGACCCAATGTGAACCACCCGGGAAAAGAAGACATTCTTACCAATATGAAAACCAACTCGCGAGCTATTTTAGAGGATGTAGTTTTTGGCAACTATAACCGCCCAGTGTTATTTATTAAGAATATGGCGCACCATTTGGTTGATCTGGATTATCGATTTACTACTCGGCTCACGAACCTATTTCTTATTCGCAATCCGAAGCAGCTAATTAGCTCCATCGCTCAAAATATACAGACACCTACTATGGAAGATATTGGCTCTTACCGCCAGTATAAAATGTATCAATTCTTGCAGAACCTAGGAATACCGTCTGTGGTGTTAGATTCAGGTGAGTTATTAAAAGATCCGCTGGGGGTGTTACAAAAATTGTGCGTAGCGCTAGACCTACCGTTTGAAAAGTCGATGCTCTCCTGGGAACCAAAGCCGTTACCGGAAGATGGAATTTGGGCTCGATACTGGTACCGTAATGTGCATCAGTCTACTGGTTTCTCCCAGCAGCCAACCAGTAACCGCCCGCTACCCGCACACTTGGAAGAACTTTATAAAACCGCTCTACTATTTTATAATAAACTCCACGAAAACGCTATTCAAGCCTAATATGCTACAGAAATACGACCCGCGTAATGAACATATTCAAGTATACGTTGGCGATCGGCTTTACCCCCGATCCGAGGCTAAAGTATCAGTATTTGATAGTTCGGTGCAGGGCGGCGACGCGGTATGGGAAGGTTTACGCGTGTACGAGGGTGGTATTTTCTGCTTAGATCGCCACCTTACTCGGCTAAGAGATTCAGCAAAAGCACTTTGCTTTGCCAATATTCCCTTGTTAGATGGTATTAAAAGGGCAATTTTTCAAACGCTGGAAGCTAATGAGATGCGAAGTGATACGCATATTCGGTTAACACTTACGCGTGGTGAGAAGATCACTTCGGGTATGGACCCACGACTTAATCAAGTAGGTTGCTGCTTGATTGTACTCGCTGAATGGAAACCTCCGGTGTATGATAATGATCAGGGTATTCGAGTGATTACCTCTAGCGTAGCGCGAAATTCACCTCAGCATCTGGATTCTAAGATTCACCACAATAATTTACTTAATAATATTTTAGCCAAAATTCAGGCAAATGTGGCTGGGGTAGATGCAGCCGTTATGTTGGATGCCCACGGTTTTGTAGCTGAATTAAATGACACTAATTTGTTTATAGTGAAAAATGGGCAATTATTTACTCCGCACGCCGATGCGTGTTTGCCAGGTATTACTCGGGGTTTGGTATTGGAGATTGCCCAATCATTGGATGTTCCAACGCGAGAAAAAAACCTTTCGCTCACTGATTTTTATACTGCTGACGAGGTTTTTGCAACGGGCACTATGGGAGAGTTAACTGCTGTAAAAGAAATTGATGGCCGTTTAATAGAAAGTGCTTCGAGCTTTCGGGTTCTACCTAAAATTATTGACCGGTTTCGGCAGCTTAATCAGGAGTTGATAGAACCACTACCTTTCTAGCTTGCAACTAACTGTTGCTGACAAGTCGCTATTACTCGTTGTATACCTTCTTTCGTCACTGGTTTGGAAATGTACCCTTGCACCCCTTGGTAGTTATTAACTCGGTCAATATCAAACCTATCTACTGAAGAAGAAAGTACGTAGATGTGGGTATTTTTATTGTTAGCAAACTGATACTCTTCCAGAAAATTCCATCCGCTGAACTTAGGCATAAATAAATCCAAAAAAATAAGTTGGGGTGGTTCAACTTCAGATCGTCTCAGTTGAGCAAGTACTTCTCTTCCATCAGTAAATTCGCGAATAGATAGGGACGGCTCCCAAGTTTGCAACAGTTTACGAGTAATAAGTAAGTCAATTTCGTTATCATCAATAAGCCAGCACGTCATCATAAGGTAGGTAGTATTTGTTAATGTATGAAAGTAATAACTTACCAGTAGATTGCTTTTAAGGCGTAAAACGCTCTTGATTATTAGCTAAAAATTAAGGTAGTTGCAGAAATAAGCAAAAACAAATAATGATTTTGCTGTATTTTAATCTATTGTAAGTTACACTTCCAATGATAGATTGTTTTCTGGTCGTTTGCAAGTAAATTTATGTTTAATCTGAATTGAAGTCACTTTTTCCCCCTGACTTGCTTAGAAGGCAGGTTTTTTTAATAACCATATTAGGAGAAAGTGCCTTGCACATATCGTAAACTGTAAGGGCAGCCACACTTGCTCCTGTTAGTGCCTCCATTTCTACCCCGGTTTTACCACTCACGGTGACCGTACATTCAATACAAATTTCGTAACCCTCCTTAGGCTGAATATGGAAGTTACATCTTTCAATAGCCAATGGGTGGCAAAAGGGAATAAGATCACTAGTCTTCTTAACCGCCATAGTTCCGGCAATGATAGCAGTCTGAAATACCGGCCCCTTTTTGGTATAAATATCTTTGGTTGTTGAGTTATCTAAGCCAAGTTGGTTCCATAGCTTATTATCCAAACCAATAATACTTTGAGCCGTGGCAGTCCGTAAGGTTACTGCTTTCAGGCTAACATCTACCATGGTTGGGTTATTTTGATCGTTTACGTGGGATAGCTTATTTTCTTTCATATAAAGCTGGGTTAGAATACAAAGTTAGTTAAGATACTGTAACCTGGAACAGCAGAAGTAGAATCTATTGGAACAAAAAAAAAGCCCAGCACACCGAGCTTTCTAGTTTTAAAGAAGGAGAAATAAATTCCACCTCTCTTCTCCCAAATTATTACGTTCGGCTGCTTTAACCATATTTTCGTTGGTGCAAATAGTCACTTCTACTCGCCGATTCTGCTAACGACCAGTTCCCTATCATTTTCTAGGTTGTTCCTCAACGTATCCTTCAATAGTTAAGCAACAGTGTGGCAACATGTGGTACGTAGTGGTGGGCTACGGTGAGCATTGCTAATTTTTTATTAGTTATGTGCTTACTCGCTTCAAACAGAATGGCTCATGAAACTAAAAGAATATCTGAAGGAACTTAGCATTGTTATTTTAGACATATTGGGGCAGAAGATAAGATTACTTTTAGAGACAGATTCTTCTAATAGAGACATAAGCTATAATTTACTGACTCTGAAAGACAGCGGATTCGAGAGCGAAAAATCTGCGGGTGTATTCTGAGAAGTAGACTAAAAAATCGTCTCAGAAATTGTAGAAATCTACCAAGATAAATAATCGCTATTGAATTTTGAGGACCGAATGCTAGATGAACTATTCATACTAATGAGAGATGGAGAGATAACCCGAAAAAAAACTTTCAATACTTCCTAATTCTGATTGGTAATTTGAGGTCGAATCTCGAATATTTAAAGTCAGATTTGGATGAGTCCATTGAAATCTTAGAGTCGGAGGTTTAGATACTCAGCAACATAAATACAATACTTAACCGTAGTTTTTGTCCCTTAACTTCTCTCTGAAGCTACGTCAATAATAACCTTGCCCTGTACCGAACTAGCTTCAAGCTCACGAAAAGCGTCTTTGTACTCATCAAAGCTATACTCGCGATGGATGTTGGGGGCAAATGCACCTTTTTGTATCCACTCGATCAGTTGCTCGAGGTGCTTCCGGTTCGCTTTTACCAGCACAAAATTAAACTTCGGCCAGAAAAACAACTTTTTGAAAACGTACAGTGGGTTCGGAATCAGGCAGACGAAACGGCCGTCTTTGCGCAGCACCTTTTTGGCGGAAGAGTACATATCCCCCCGCTTGGAGTACACCTGAAAGAAGACATCGTACTTGGCCTTCGGGTCAAACACGTCTTCGGTGTCGTAGGCTACGAACGCGTCGGCTCCCTGAGCAAGACAGTAGTCCCGGTTTTTCGAGTGGCTCACCGCGGTCACTTGTGCGCCTAGCTGCTTAGCAATATAAGTGGCTGCGG
>NZ_JBARYM010000145.1:0-3202 GCF_049647865.1 Tunicatimonas sp.
GGAAAAGAACTAGCTAGTTGGGAACACGATAGCGGGTTGGATGGAATTACCTGGTCGCACGATGGGAAAATATTGGCTACCGGTTCAGAGGCGGGCGATGCTTTTCTGTGGGATGCTAGTAATTACAAAATGCTGGGTAAGATAAATACGGGTTCTACCATAAACTCTCTTCATTTTACCAAAAACGATTCTCTTTTATTAGTGGGCGGAAATATTCAAACCCCTGATTCTGAGACGGGAAATACTATTTACACGGGCTTTGCCAAACTAATTGATGTAACTCAGCAAAAAGTAATTCGCAGCTACGGAGATCACCAAGCTTCGGTGAAGTCGGTACGGATATCACCTGACGAAACCATGATTGCTACCGGTAGCTTCGACAGCACAGCCCGCGTTTTCAATATTGAAACGGCTGAACTTGTTCACGCTTTTAAAGAACCTTTGCGAGTAGAGGCAGTTGCTTTTACGGGCGACGGTCAATATTTAGCCACGGGGGGGCATCAGCTAAAAATTTCATTTTACCGATTGAACGACGGACAGTTAGCCTACGAGTTACCCGCCCCTCGTACCGAATACCTGGACTTTTCTGATGATGGCCGATTGCTGCTTACCTCTCACGAAGATAGTGGATTGCTATCGTTGTACATGATGTTATCTAACACCCAACAACGAGGAAATTACCAACAAGTGGCCAATCAGCAACTGAATAACCGCGATTTAAAACCGAAGTGAATGGTTAAATTGTCATTAGTTCCTAATTATTATTCATCAATCATCATTTTATGAGTTCTCTGTTACTTAACCGAACTGAGTTTGGTGATCCGGCTAATGAAGATAAGGTGCCAACTAAAGCCGAGGCGGTGGAATTACTGAATGATTGGGTAAAAAGCGAGAGCCTGAAGCGGCATATGCGTCAGGTGGGTGCACTGATGAAAGCTTGGGCTCACGAGAAAGAGAATCTTCCTCCGGAAGAACAACTAAAGTGGGAGCTCGCTGGATTGCTGCACGATGCCGATTGGGACCAGTGGCCTGACCAACATTGTCGTAAAATTATAGAAGAATTGGAACGCCGACAGGTAGCTCCCAGCATACTTCGGGCAATTGCTTCCCACGGCCCCAGTCACTTTGGAGTGGAGCCAGAAAGCTCAATGGATAAAATGCTGTATGCATTTGACGAACTTTCTGGATTCATTCATGCCTACTCTTTAATGCGACCAACCGGTTACGAGGGCATGCAGCCGAAGGGCGTGAAGAAACGGTTAAAAGATAAATCATTTGCTGCTCAGGTTTCCCGCGAAGACATCACAGATGCCAGCCAACGGGCGGAAGTCGATCTTACTGAGCGAATAACGTTTATTATCCAGCATCAAGCTGAAGTGCAATGAGTAGTGATTTAAAAAAATTATTATTCACATTTCATCAATCAGCATTCATTTAAAGAAGAGTGAATGTGGTAGAAGGCAGGAAAATACTAGGTGACCCGGCTGCTATTAAGCAGCAGTTTCCAATTTTCTCGGAGTATCCGGAATTGGTCTATCTGGATAATGCGGCTACTACCCAACGTCCTCAGCAAGTTATTAACCGGATAAACAATTTTCATCAGCAGGAAAATGCAACTATCCGTCGGGGAGTTTACCAGCTTTCGGCTCGAGCCACTCAAGAATTTGAAGCAGCTCGCTCAACGGTAGCAAATTTTTTTAAGGCTCCGCAAGATGACTGTATTGCCTTTACCCAGGGTGCTACCGAATCGGTGAATATTGTGGCTCGCTCAATAATCAAAGAGAAGCTAAAGCCGGGCGATAATATTGTGGTAAGTCTGATGGAGCACCACGCTAATTTTGTTCCCTGGCAAATGCTCAGCCAAGCTACTAGTACTGAGCTTCGTGTGGTTCCAATAACTGAATCGGGTGATCTGGATTTGGACAAACTAAACTCTCTGATCGATTCGCGCACCGCCGTAGTAGCAATAGTACACATATCTAATACGTTGGGTACGATTAATCCAATTAAAGTAATTACTCAGATGGCTCACGCAAAGGAGGTGCCCATACTGATTGATGCTGCTCAAAGCGCTACTCTATACCCGATTAATTTGACTGAGTTAGATTGTGACTTTCTAGTATGTTCAGCGCATAAAATGTTTGGTCCCTTTGGAGTAGGGGTTTTGTACGTTCATCCTCGTTATCACCGTCAGGTGCAGCCATACAATTATGGCGGGGGCATTATCCGTTCGGTAAAAGTAGAAGGGACAGAATTCTTGCCCTACCCGCACCTGTTAGAAGCAGGTACACCCAACGTAGCGGGAGTAATTGGTCTAGCTGAAGCCATTCGTGTTATTAAAAAATTTGATCGTGAAAGCTTGGTGAAGCAACTGCACAAACTTACCCAGATTGCCCGTCAAAAACTGGCGGATATTGAAGGGCTTTCTTTGGTAGGTAATCCCACCTTGAGTAGTAGTATTATCTCGTTTAGTTTGGCAGGAATGCACCCGCATGATGTTGCTAGCTTTCTGAACGAAGATCATATTGCAGTGCGAGCTGGGCAGCACTGTACCCAACCCTTGTTGGATTATTTAGGATGGCCCGCTACCGTTCGGGTCTCGCTATCAATATATAATAACCTACAAGATGTTGATAGGTTAGCTGATTCCCTTCGGGAGATGAAAGATTTTTTGATATGACCAAGGAAGAGCTTAAACAGTTATTTAAACAGAAGATTATCCCTCACCAACGGACTCCGTACCACTATCAACGTATTGAGGCTCCTCAATACGAAGTATCAGCTTACAACCCGTTTTGCGGAGATAAGTACTGCATTCAAATTAGTAAAGATCATCAGGGGTACTTTCAAGGAATTGGGTGCGCTATTTCTCAGGCTTCCACATCAATATTACTTCAGCGAATAGAAGGAATGTCTGGCAACGAGATTGTCGAATACTGTCAGCAATTCTTGCAAGCTTTAGCGCAAGATGCTCCCGTACCCGATGAAGAGTTAACCGTATTAGCAGCACTAAAGCACTTTGATGGTCGTATGGATTGCATCACCCTTCCCTGGAAAGCTTTAGAAGATTATTTTCGAGAATTGGCCGCTAATGAGTAAATCTCTCTTCTTGAATTAGCAAAAAGCCAAAGATTATTCTGAGTAGGTAAGTGCATACCGACGAGATCATTTATATTTGCTGTCGCTGAAAATTATTTCTAGA
>NZ_JBARYM010000146.1:0-6166 GCF_049647865.1 Tunicatimonas sp.
CGGTTAAACTTACGGTTCTGCGGACTCATATTTGACATGAAAAAGCTTTCGCTCATCGCTTCTTCCGAAAAACCCATATCTCCCGCGGGGGCTAGGTGTCCCCGGTCGTAGCCGGAGCGTCGGTAGTCGCCTAAGGAGGCTGATCCCGTAACTACCAAAGGATCTTCTCGGAAATCATCAGTACGGTCGGCAACGTTAGATCGCACTTCGGCTTCAGTAAGTTCGTAAGCTACCCACTCGGCTTGCTCATGTTCTTCTACGTAAGACAGCGCGTAGTGCTGATGCTGAATCAAATAGCCATTATGGATAGCGGGAAAGTAATTGAAGTCAGCAATTTCTGGTACTGTAACTTCCTGCTTCTGATCTTTACAGTACATCAGTAGTAGGATAATTCCTGCTACTACCAGCATAGTAATGAATAAAGCACGGCGAGTACTCGAGGAACGATGTTGATTGGAATAGTTAGCCATTGGTTTTATGAAGGGAGGTGCTCCCGCGTATGCTTGAGAATGAACTGAATAATTGGCCGAGGGTTAGGCAACCCATGCACATGCCCCTCCCCTTTTTTAATGATCGCTTTAACTTTGCCGCCCAATTTTTCGTACTGTTCTACCATAATCTGGGCGTTCTCCGAATAGGGCACCACTTGGTCATCATCGCCTGAAACCACCAGTAGTGGAATTTCTTTTTCAACCAGCGGCTCTACTTTATTAATCGGGTTTTGGTTGTACTCTTTGGCCTCTTCTTCAGTAAAATTATAGGCTGCCAAACACTTTTGCCAATCTTCTTTGCTACCCATACCGTCGGCTAATCCGCCCGGCCAACTTTTTATATCGCAAACCGGAGCATCTACGTAAATGCAAGCGACCTTCTCCGCATTTTCGGCTGCCCAGTTAAACACTGATAAACCACCCCGACTCATTCCTTCCAAGGCTACTTTGTTAGCAAACAGATAGCGGGAGTTAAGCAATTCGTAAAATTCGTTCCAGAGTTGTACTGCCGCCGGGCTACCATAAAGGTCAGCCACATCAATATACGCCACGTAAAAGCCTCGTTCCAGCAAAGCCAGATCTACTTCCGGATGATGACCGAAAAAGCGGGCCCGCCACAGCCAAGGGTTACCCTCAGCAGCTTTATTAGGAACAACCACCCGGCACTGCCGCTCCTGAAACAGAAAGGAATACATGGTATATCCATGAAAAGAACCCATCTCTCCAGCGATCAGCCCATCGGGCACAAACCGGTCTGACTGCTGAATAGGAGTGCACTGTAGCAAAACTATTGACAGCAATAAGACAACAATACGGCTATGTTGCTTATACGATAATAGTGTAGACAAATGGCAATTAATCATTCTCTACGATAACGCAAAGGTTATTGCGAATATCGTCTTCGACATTTTTAAATTTTACATCTTTTACGACCCTTCCGTCACTATATTGTACATTCACTCGCTGATTTCGCCCCGCAATCTTCTGAGTCTTGGCTGGTTTCACCGGTTCGGCCGGGGGACGGTTAGCGGCTGGTTGACGGCCACCGGATTGCCGGCCACCGGATTGTTGGCCTAATATAGAGCCGGATTCTTCCTTCGAAGCTTTTACTCCTTGCTCTGGTCGCCGAACAGGTCGACGAGCTTCTTGTACTTCGTCGGGTTGCTGAACTGGAAGATTGGCTTTCATTAGGAAGGAGATTGTTTCTTCATTTACCTTCGCTAAAAACTGCTTAAAGAGTTCAAATCCTTCAAACTTATAGATGATGAGCGGATCTTTCTGCTCGTATACAGCATTTTGCACCGATTGCTTTAGGTCATCCATTTCTCGTAGGTGCTCCTTCCAGTTTTGATCAATCAAGGCTAACACAATAGACTTCTCCATTGATTGAACCAGATCTTCACATTCGGTTTCTATACTCTTCTTTAAGTTAGCCGATACGGTAAGCTGCATTTTTCCATCGGTGAACGGTACCAGAATATTTTCTACCGTAGCTCCTTTGGTGTCGTATACATTTTTGATTACTGGGAAGGCCCGTTGAGCTAATTGTTTGTTCTTACGCTGGTAATTCTCGTAAGCAAAATTATACAGTTCATCGGCAAGGTTGGCTTCGTTCACACTCGTGAAGTGATCCTGATCAATGGGGTGATCGATGCCTAGCGTACCGAGTACGGTGAGTTTATAACTTTCGTAATTACCCACACCTTTGGTGCTCATCACAATATCTTCGCAGGTATCGTAGAGCATATTCATAATATCCAACTGAAGGCGTTCTCCGAACAGCGCGTGGCGACGACGTTTGTAAATCACTTCGCGCTGCTGGTTCATTACGTTGTCGTACTCTAGCAATCGCTTACGGATAGCAAAGTTGTTTTGCTCCACCTTGCTCTGGGCTCGCTCAATAGAGCTGGTCACCATCGAGTGTTGAATTACTTCGCCCTCTTCCAGTCCCATCCGGTCCATCAGTTTGGCAATTCGGTCGGAGCCGAACAAGCGCATTAGATTATCTTCTAGCGAGACGAAGAATTGGGAAGAACCCGGATCACCCTGCCGACCGGAACGCCCACGTAACTGTCGGTCTACCCGCCGCGATTCGTGCCTTTCGGTACCTACAATTGCCAGTCCACCGGCTTCTTTAGACTCGGGGGCAAGTTTAATGTCAGTACCCCGACCCGCCATATTGGTGGCAATAGTTACCGTACCCGGCTTTCCGGCATTAGTAATCACCTCGGCTTCGCGTTGGTGCTGCTTGGCGTTAAGCACTTGATGATCAATTCCTTTCATCTTCAGCATTCGGCTCAAGATTTCCGAGATTTCTACCGAAGTAGTACCTACTAGCACCGGGCGACCCTTTTCAGTCATTTCTTTAATCTCATCGCCTACTGCGTTAAATTTCTCTCGAACCGTTTTAAAGACTTTATCTTGCCGGTCATCCCGAACAATGGGTTTATTGGTTGGGATAACCACCACATCTAGCTTGTAGATGTCCATAAACTCTCCGGCTTCCGTTTCAGCCGTACCGGTCATACCGGCCAGCTTGTGGTACATCCGGAAGTAGTTTTGCAACGTGATTGTCGCGTAGGTTTGAGTGGCTTCCTCTACCTTTACGTTTTCTTTCGCTTCAATCGCTTGGTGCAATCCATCGGAGTAACGGCGACCATCCATCACTCGACCGGTTTGCTCATCAACAATTTTTACTTTGCCGTCGGCGATGATGTATTCCTGATCCAGCTCAAACATGGCGTACGCCTTCAGCAGTTGGTTTACCGTATGAATGCGCTGCGATTTGACTGAATATTCTTTAATAAGCTCATCTTTCTTTTCCACCTTCTCCTCATCAGGCATAGATTCATCCTTCTCGAGCTGATCAATTTCAGTGCCGATGTCCGGCATGATAAAGAACTGCGGATCTTCTCCCTGTTTGGTGATCTGTTCCAACCCTTTCTCAGTCAGGTTGATATTATTCGTTTTCTCTTCTATAGTGAAGAATAGCGGCTCATCCGCTTCCGGCATGGCCTTTTGGTTATCCTGCAAATAGAAGTTCTCGGTTTTCTGTAAGACTTGCCGTACTCCGGTTTCACTCAGGTAGCGAATAACCGGTTTATGCTTGGGCAGCCCCCGGTAGGCCCGAAATAGAGAGACACCACCTTCCTGCGTATTACCTTCCTTAATTTTCTTCTTGGCATCTTGCAGAAATTCGTTAACAATCTTTTTCTGCATCTCGTAGAGTTTGCCCACCCGCGGTTTAAACTCATAGAATTCGTGCTCATCCCCCTTCGGAATTGGGCCGGAGATAATCAGGGGCGTTCGGGCCTCATCAACAAGTACCGAGTCTACTTCATCCACCATTGCAAAATGGTGGCCAGGTTGTACCATGTCTTCCGGATCGCGCGCCATATTGTCGCGGAGATAGTCAAAGCCGAACTCGTTATTGGTACCGTACGTAATATCGCAAGCGTAGGCAGCGCGCCGTTCATCCGAATTAGGCTGATGACGATCGATACAGTCTACCGATAGCTGGTGGAAGCGGAAAAGCGGAGCCATCCACTCAGCATCACGCTTAGCCAGATAATCATTTACCGTTACAATATGTACGCCTCGCTTGGCCAGCGCATTTAAGAAAGCGGGTAAGGTAGCTACTAGGGTTTTACCTTCTCCGGTTGCCATCTCAGCAATTTTACCCTGGTGCAGTACAATGCCACCAATGAGCTGCACATCGTAGTGCATCATGTCCCAAACAATGGGTGTTCCGGCGGCATCCCACTGATGGTCCCAAGTAGCCTGCTCGCCTTCAATAACAATATTGGGGTACTGAGCAGCTAACTGCTTGTCGTAGAGCGTAGCGGTTACTACTAATTTCTTGTTCTCCTTGAGGCGGCGGGCGGTTTCTTTCACTACCGCAAACGCCAGCGGTAGCACCTCCATTAGTATCTCTTCCAAACGTTCATTTCTGTCTTCCTCCAGTTGATCAACCCTTGCGAAGACATCTTCTTTCTCCTGCATATCCATATCGGGCGTATCCTGCACTCGCTGGTTGAGTTCGCCAATCTCCTTATCAATATCGGCTAGGCCTTCGTTGATATGCTGACGTAGTTCTTCCGATTTGGCCCGTAGTTCATCGTCGCTAATGGATGCCAGTTGGGCAAACTCCTGGTTCGTTTGCTCTACTAGTGGCATAATAGTTTTAATATCCCGATCTGATTTAGACCCGAACAGTTTAGCTAATCCTTTCGTAAGCGCATCAATCATGAGCTAAATATTCTTTAGTTAAAATTCTTTTAGCATTTAGTCCCCGGACGACAGTCTACAAGAGATAAACGACTCGAGTATAAATTCTCAGCAAAGAAAGTCAATCTCTGCGGACTGTGGACTATTAACCGTGGACTAATAATAAACCTCATTTAGACAAAAACAGTGCCCTCGAACACCATAACGGCAGGGCCTGTCATAAAGACTTGCGTAAAGCCTCCGCTTTCCTCGCGCTCAAACGCAATCGTTATTCGTCCTCCCTTGGCCTGCACCGTAATAGGACTCGCCAGATTATCTGCGTGAGCCAACGCTAGTGCGACTGCCGTAATGCCTGTACCCGACGATAGTGTTTCATTTTCTACCCCTCGCTCGTAGATTCGCATCTGAACCCGATCGTCTACTGATTGGGCGAAGTTAGCGTTAGTACCTTCCGGCATAAAGCGATCATCGTAGCGAAGCTTTTTTCCTTCGGTAATCACATCGTAGTCTGACAGTAACTGCTCTTCGGGCAAAACCCTGACAAAGTGGCGGGTTCCGGTATCTAGAAAGTACCCATCGTCGTACGAATCTATCTGAGAAACATCCGATAAGTTCATGGTAACCTGCTCGCCTTCTATTTTAGCCGTATGTACACCATCGTGGGCCTGAAAGGTAGTTTCAGCTTTGATAATACCCAGGTAATTTGCCAAATGTACGGCACAGCGAGCACCATTGCCACACATGGCTACCGAGCCATCGGCGTTATGGTAGACCATTTCATAGTCGTAAGTAGCGTGCTGATTCAGTAGAATGATTCCGTCTCCGCCTACTCCAAACCGACGGTCGCACAAGCGAGAGATAAGTGCAGTATCTTCGCTCGGAAACACTCGGTCCCGATTATCAAAAATCACAAAGTCATTTCCGGCCCCTTGGTACTTATAAAAATGAAGCGAATCCATGCAGCAATAATTAGAATGCCAAGATACAAAAATTACCTACGGCTAATAAGGTAAGCTGGGAAATTTGGAATTGAGCAGCGAGTAAGAGATGAAACAAGGCTATATGCTATATGAGTTGTGTAACCGAGCGATAATGTTCCTCCGAAATTTTGTAACCCCTCTTTTTTACCTAACCATCATTTTAAAACCACTTTTATTTAAAGAAGTTCGGTGAGTAAAATATTCCTTTGGCACCTATCTCAGTAACTTATTCAAGCCTTCGGCCTCAAATAGTATTTTGCCGATTTTAATGGTAGACCAGCCTTCTAACAAGCGATACGTAAAGTGTGGAATTCCTTCTTCCAGTTGGCACTCGATATAACACCGCTTGATGTGATTTTTACTATTATCAATTTGGTTTTCTAAATGCAGCAGATGCGTAGAAATGAAAAATAGTGAGCCGGTAAACTTAAACAAACTAGTAACAGTGGTCAGCGTAATCTCCTGAGC
>NZ_JBARYM010000147.1:0-9853 GCF_049647865.1 Tunicatimonas sp.
TGATCAGTATGCCTAAGGTAATTGAGAGCGTTTGCTGTAAGCCAGCCATAGCCAAGCTTTGCCCTAGTAATCCGAATAGGCCACCGAGGAAAGCGTAGGTGGTGATGCGCCCTAGATTATAGGCTAACCGTCCTAGCCAACGACGTAGACTCGCCTGATCGCGGACGGGTAATGCCAGCGCAATAGGGCCGCACATGCCCAGGCAGTGGAAGCTTCCTAATAGTCCGATGGCGAAGGCGGTGACAATCATTACTGAATAAAGATTGATTCTTCGGTGAAGTACGCCGCATCGCCACTCATCCAGTCAACCTTCACTTTATAGTAGCCCTTAGCTAGTTGACTCGTTGAAATAATCTGCTGCTGATCCGCATTGAGGGCAATCGCTACGGAACGGTCGTTTCGCATGTCGGACGGGCAGAATAGTTGAATTTCTCCTCGTACCGTAGCCGTTAGGTCGTCCGGAAATTGCACCACCAGTTGTTGCGCTCGCTGCGCGAAGGTAAGCGGTGAGTCCAGGGCCTGGTTGTTCGCAATTTTATCAATCTGCTGTTGGTACCTCAACTCCTGCTGATAATAGTCTTCCGATACCAAATCGATATTTTCCTGAAAGCTACGAAATACCAGTATCCCGATAAAAAACCCAAACAGAATAAATGCCAATGCTATTTTCCAACCCCAGTTCATGATGTAAATGTGTTATAGTGTTAGTGTGTTAATGTGTTCAAGTTCACTGTACATTGCTAATTGTTCACTGCTTGTTTGGTCCTAAGAAGGAAGTTTTTACCGTTTCTAGTAATTCATCACCAGCGTACACTCCGACTTCAATATCGGTTTTCATCTGCTGAACCTCGCTGCGGTTTAGCATAATAAATACCGCACTTTGGGCGGTACCCTGCTGAGCTACTTCTAAAACATCTTGCCCCACCATTCGTAGTTCACCTCGCTCATCCATCAGGCGAAGGTGTACGGATAAGTCTTTATTAGTTTTGTTGATAATCTTTATGTTGTACAGGTTGCTAATTCGGCCGTCGTCTTGCTCCTGGTACATCATACCGGGAGTGCGAAGTAGGCTGGTTTCTACGTCAGTTCGTAGTAATAACAAACTAGTCATGGCAACGGTGAGCAATAAAAGCACAACCGTGTAGGCGATGCTTCGGGTCGTCCAGCGTAGTTTTTTTCCTTCGGCAATGCCTTCTTCCGAGGCGTAGCGTACCAGCCCCTTAGGTAGCCCAACTTTTTCCATAATATCATCACAAGCATCGATACAGGCGGTACAGTTTACGCATTCCAGTTGCGTACCATTCCGAATGTCAATACCGGTGGGACACACGTGCACGCACTGCTGGCACTCAATACAATCGCCCTTCCCAGCAGCATCACGATCTTCATTTTTGCGAAACTTACCGCGAGGCTCACCCCGTTGGTAATCGTAAGCCACCACCACCGACTTCCGGTCAAGTAGCACACCTTGCAAACGGCCGTAGGGACAAATGCTGGTGCATACCTGCTCGCGTAGCCGGGAGAAAACAAAGTAGAAAGCCCCGGTAAAGATCAGAATTGAGGTCAGCCCCGCTAGGTGTTCGCTAGGTGGATCAGTAATGATCTCGATCAACGCTTCGCTACCGATGATATAGGCCAGGAAAGTATTGGCAATCAGGAAAGAGATGGCAAAGAAGATCAGGTGCTTTCCGGTTTTTTTAATGATTTTATCGCTATCCCAATCCCGGCGGTCTAATGCTCGCTGGGCAGTATAGTCGCCTTCAATCCAGTATTCGATCCGTCGGAACACCATCTCCATGAAGATTGTTTGCGGACAGACCCACCCGCAGAATAGCCGTCCGTACACCGCGGTGAAGAGCACAATAAAGATCACCAGTGTGATCATGGCTAACACGAACAGGTAGAAATCTTGAGGCCAAAACACTTGTCCGAAGATAATGAACTTCCGTTCCAGCACGTTGAGCAGCAACAGTGGTTCACCCCCAATGCGGATAAATGGCCCCGCAAATAAAAAAGCTAACAAAACGACGCTTACCCAGATGCGAGCAGAATAGAATTTTCCTTTCGGTTTCTTAGGGTAGATCCAAACTCGCTTACCTTCTGCATCTACCGTAGATATTTTATCGCGGAACGACGGTTGGTTGGGTTCTATTGTGCTCGGATCGTCCATGCCTGTTTTTATGGTTGCTGGTAGCCTCTTAATTCAACGCTAATTCTTCATCCCGTTCATAGGGTTCGCCCTGGGGCTCTTTAGCATTAGGGGGATCGGTACCCTCTAGGGTAATAATGTAGCTAGATAAATCCTGCATCTGAACCGGGCTTAGTTGCGACTTCCAGGGAATCATTCCCTTCTCCGGTACTCCGTTCTTAATGATTCTAAAAATATCTTTCACGTCGCCCCCGTGAATCCAGTAAGTATCAGTAAGGTTGGGGCCAACACCCCCTTCTCCCGCCATACCGTGGCAAGCCGAACACTTTTGCGCGAACATTTTTTGAGCCTCGTCCAGTCGGCCTATGTCGCTAATAAAGGTCACATTGGTTTCATCTACACTGTTACCCGCGGTAGCTAAGTAAGTATCTACCTCAATCTTAGCTTGGGCCATCTCCTGTTCGTACTCTTCTTCCTGTAATGACCCCAAACTGAACACATGAAAGTATAACAGGTATACCACTGCAAAGGCGATCGTTGCGTAGAACATGGCCGTCCACCAGGGCGGTAAGTTGTTGTCTAATTCGTAAATACCATCGTACTCGTGAGTAGTCATTACCTCCGCCTCTCGCTCAACCGGTACCGCATCATTCACTTTAGTTAACATGCGTTGGTACCAAGGTTTAGTCGGTTCTACTAATTCTCCACTCGGACTTACTTCCGAAGTTGGGAATAGCACGTTGCTCATCATCTTGATAACCACTAGTAAAATGACTACTACCAATAGCAGCAGTACCTCCAGTCCCATTAATCCCCAGACGATGTACTGCTCTACGGCACTCATTCCCGAGCCTGAGACTGGAGCAGTCTCTTGGGCAGTAGCGATTGCGGGCAAGAAAGGAAGTAGCAATCCAAGTAGCCAGGGTAGTGTTTTGTTGCGGTTGTCTATAAAACGCTTCATAGTAAGTCGGTCTGAGGTTCTTGGTCTAAAGGAAGTTGCTCTACTTCGGCGATGTATTCCTTGCTGGAGCGAAACACCCAAATGAGTAGTAAAATAAAGAAAGTGAAGAAGATGAGAAAAGAGATCAGGGGGAAAATCTCAATCCCGGTAATCGTTTCCATATGGTGTTTGATGAATTTAAGCATAGGTTTTTAAGTTTTAGGGATTGGGTATTAGGTGGCCGTTACGCGGTTTCTTCGATATTCCAAAACCTAACCCCCAATACCCAACACCTAGTTCTTTACTTGTATATCCGTGCCTAATCGCTGTAAGTAGGCAATCAGGGCAACAATTTCTTTCTCGGGGCTCACTTCAACTCCGCTCGCCTTCAGGCTGGCTACAATCTCGGCCGATTGTTTATTCAGATCCGCCAGTGCCTGAGTTTCGTAACCGGGCTCGTAGGGAACACCCAGGGTACGCATTGCATTAATTTTGTCTTCGGTGTTGCTGGCATCCAGGTCATCTTCCAGCAGCCAGGGGTACGGCGGCATAATGGAACCGGGTGACATGGATTCAGGATCGTACATGTGGTGATAATGCCAGGAATCGGGGTACTTGCCGCCTACCCGTAGCAAGTCGGGACCGGTACGTTTAGATCCCCACAAGAACGGGTGATCGTACACAAACTCACCGGCTTTGGCGTACTCCCCGTAGCGCTCGGTTTCTGACCGGAACGGACGAACCATCTGTGAATGGCAGTTATTACACCCCTCGCGAATGTATAAATCCCGACCCTGAAGCTCCAGCGGAGTGTAGGGCTGCACACTACTGATGGTCGGTACGTTAGACTCTACTAAAAAGGTAGGAATCAGTTCCACCAGCCCACCAATAAGAATAACAATCAAGCTGCCGACTAGCAAAAGTACGGGGCGGTGTTCAAACAGTTTACGATGCCAGTGTTCGTTCTTAGGACTCTGGTAGTTCTTGGTCAGTGGCATCGCCTGAGCCGTTTCTTCCCGCTGGAAAGTGCCGCGGTAGGCCGTTTTGATCAGATTGTACGCCATAATGAGCGCACCAATTATGTACAACGCACCACCTCCGGCGCGTAGCATGTACATCGGGCGAATCTGCTCTACGGTTTCCAAGAAGTTAGGGTACGCCAGTAAGCCCTCCTGGGTAAACTCTTTCCACATTAAGCTCTGGGTAAAACCGGCCCAGTACATTGGTAAGGCATAGAAGATAATGCCCATCGTTCCTAGCCAAAAGTGCGCGTTAGCTAGTTTTCGCGAGTATAGTTTGGTCTGATACAAGCGAGGAATCAGGTAATAGAGCATCCCGAAGGTTAAGAAACCGTTCCAGCCTAATCCCCCTACGTGCACGTGGGCAACAATCCAGTCGGTAAAGTGGGCAATACCGTTCACGTTCTTCAGCGAGAGCATCGGTCCTTCAAAGGTGGCCATGCCGTAGCAGGTGATCGCTACCACCATAAACTTAAGTACCGCATCTTCCCGCACCCGGTCCCAAGCTCCCCGTAAGGTAAGTAGTCCGTTGAGCATTCCGCCCCAGGAGGGAGCGATCAGCATGATAGAGAAGACTACTCCTAGCGATTGCGCCCAGTTGGGTAGCGTATTGTAAAGTAGGTGATGCGGTCCCGCCCAGATGTAAATAAAGATCAAGGCCCAGAAGTGGATGATGGACAGGCGGTACGAGTAAACCGGACGATTCGCTGCTTTCGGGACGAAGTAGTACATCAATCCCAAATAGGGCGTCGTCAGAAAGAAAGCTACCGCGTTATGACCGTACCACCACTGCACCAGAGCATCCTGCACTCCGGCGTACCAAGAGTAGCTCTTGAACATAGCAATCGGTAGCTCAAAAGAATTAACAATGTGCAGCACCGCTACTGTAACAAACGTGGCAATATAGAACCAAATAGCAACGTACAAATGTCGTTCGCGCCTTTTAAGAATAGTAGCAAACATATTCCAGCCGAAGACCACCCACAGCAGCGTAATCGCAATATCAATGGGCCACTCCAGTTCGGCGTATTCCTTACTAGTGGTGATACCTAGCGGTAAGGTTAGCACCGCGGACAGTATAATGAGTTGCCAACCCCAAAAGTTAATACGACTTAGCGTGTCGCTGAACATCCGGGTTTTACAAAGCCGCTGTAGCGAGTAGTATACTCCGGCAAAAATACCGTTGCCTACGAAGGCAAAAATCACGGCATTGGTATGCAGCGGGCGAATTCGGCCGAAGGTCAGGAATGGCAACTCAAAGCTCAGGGCGGGGTACACCAGTTGCAATGCCGCGATGAGGCCTACGAGCATCCCAATTATTCCCCACGCCGTGGTAGCGATTAGAAACAGACGGACAATGGTATTGTCGTAGCGGAAAGTTTCTAGTTGATGAGAGGGTTCTATCGGAGGGCGATCCGATGTCAGTACCGTGGTTGTAGACATAGACTATTTCTTGGAAGAAGTGGATGGGTGAGATTTTGGTTGATTGGTAGGCGTAGTGTCGTCAAACAGCATCCGCACCGAGGGAGTGTAGTCGTCGTCGTACTGACCGCTAATACTAGCCCACAAAAAAGCCAGTAAAAACACCAAGGCTACGGTTAAACTCACTCCGATCAATAGAATTAATACGCTCATCCAGGTTGTAGAATTTACCTACAAAGAAAGAGCAGGAAACAGGGGCAGAGAATGATGCGGATCAGCTAAAAAATTGACTTTCGTCAGGTTTTGTGTAAATTAAGAATAGGTGATTTTTAATTGAGCTATGAAATCTTTTTTCCTTCTAATCATTGGGCTATGTATAAGCACTTTTACAATTGCCCAAACCACGCTACAGAATGATGAGCTCCGACGCACTTTCTCTGGAGTAGGAATTTTTCTTTCACCCCACGGTTATCAGTATCCTGACATTAGCTTTGATGGGCTAATGAGTATGTCAACTAATTCGAGCCTTATTGGGGAGCATCTAAAACAGCATGATCCTCAGCAAGGGCAGTATTCATTGACCATGACTGGTGCGACTTTAGGTGCTTACGCCAGATGGTTTCCTCGCCATACTCGTTTCCGGGGTACGCAGGAGCTACGAGTGGGTGTGGGAGTAGTAATTGGCAGAGAAGGCGTAGTAGAATATTATTGGAATGAACCAAGTGAAAATCCTGAGGGCTATTCTCACCGTTCTGGGCAGTCATACGTTGATTACTGCTATATGGAGAATGAACTGCGGTTGTCAACTTCTTACTTGTTTCACGCTCGTCCTGAGAAGCGGTTTCAACTGTACGGCGGACCGGGTGCTAGCGTAAGCACTGGATTTAATACGCTTCTATTTATTATTAGTACTAGTGAGTCAAACTTAGAAATGAGTGAGATCAGCGCAAAAAATTCGCTGTATACAAATTTTTTCGGACACGGGGGTATATCGTACCGGTTCGGGCGTCATATTGCATTGAATCTAGAAACGCAGGTAGGTGCTGGTTGGCAATGGCTATCAGGCGGCGAAACTAATTTTTTGAGTAACTACTACTCAGTGATTGGTGGGCTACAATATCAGTTCTAGTTTAGAACGCTATTCTTACTTCTGATGACATTAGGTATGACTAAAACGGTAGGTATGCTCCCTTCTGAGCCGTGATTACCTTACCTATAAAATTCGTCCGCTAATATTCAGGTGCCCTATTCGGTAAAGCAGCCTTCTTTGCTCTGACGACTTCTTAAAAAAAACGCTGGGATAATTTCTTGTGACTATTTGAGAACTTTCGGAGATCAAATGTTCTATAGAAGAACAGGCGAAAGGTATAGTTGAGGTCATAGGTAAATCCAGTACTATGCTGCTGGCGTACCATCATGTAGCCGGTATCGAAGCTCCATTGTTTACTAAGTCGGTGCTTGATTCTCAGTGTTAGGCGTTTCCATAGTGGTGCAACTTTTTGTTATTCCGGACTAGGGAGAATGATAGAATGGATGAATAGGTATGGTGTGATCTATCATTCAATTTTTCAGACATTCACTCGCTTTCTACCGCTGGTTACCGCATTGGTCATCGCTAAGTACTTACGGGCGTAGCATAGTCTTTCCCCAACCATTCACGGCCAGGGTAATAAAGCCAACCACAGTTACTGAGCTGAGTGGCATCAATACGGCCGCAATCAAAGGCGTTAATAGCCCACTAATTGCAAACGATAATCCCACCAAATTGTATAAAAAAGATAGCACAAAGGCCCATTTTACGATACGCATACTTACTCGAGAAAAGCGTAGGAAACTACCGAGGTGCAGCAACTGATTGGCCTCCAGAATCGCATCGCAGGCTGGGGAAAATTGGTATACATTGTCGGCTACCGCAATGCCTACGTGGCTTTGCTTTAGCGCCCCGGCATCATTTAGGCCATCGCCCACCATTAGCGGATGCTTTCCGTCTTCTTCCAGTGTTTTCAGATACTCTAATTTGTTCATCGGCGACTGTTGGAAGTGTAGCTCCTGAAAGTACGGAGCCAGATTAGCTCGCTCCCGATCCTGATCGCCCGACAGTAGGTGGGTAGTGTACTTATGCCGGAGTTGCTGCATGAGTGAAGTAAAGCCCGGACGGTAGTGATTGGCGAAACGATAATAACCACGTATTTGGTCACCAATACGGATGTACACCTGGGTCACGTTCGTATCAGTTTGGGAAGAGTTTCCAACCCAAGCCGCCGAACCAATTCGTATCTCTACACCTTCTACTTTAGCGGTTATTCCCTGTCCGGCTTGTTCGTGAAAATGGGTAATTGGCAGTAAAGGCAGGTGATCGGGTAAACTGCGGTAAATCGCCTGGCTTAGTGGATGAGTAGAAGTACGAGCGATGGTGCGAACCCACGACTGCTCTTCCGTACTGAGGGGTTCACCTACAAATGGTATTTCTGATGGCTGCGCCTGAGTAATGGTTCCTGTTTTGTCGAAGACAATGTGGTCAATACTGGCTAGCCGTTCTAGTGTTTCGGTATTTTTTAGGTACAATCCGTGCTTACCGAGTAGCCGTTGAGCGTGGCCGAAGGTGAAGGGGATGGACAAGGCTAGAGCACACGGACAAGCCACAATGAGTACCGAGGTTACCGCCTTGACAATCATACTGCTATCCTGCCCGTACCAGTACGCCGCGGTAGCTACACTGATGGCTAAAATTACCCACGTAAAGTACTGACCTACGCGGTTAGCCAACGGACTCAGACTACCTTTCAGTGGCTGAGTGAATACATCTTGGTTCCACAGGTCGGTGAGGTAGCTGTTCGCTACGGGTTTACGCAACTCAACAGTCAGTGGGCCACCCTGCTGCTTGCCCCCGGCATACAAATAATCACCGCTTACCTTTTCTACCGGTTCCGATTCGCCGGTTACGAAACTGTAGTCAATACGGGCCTCGCCCCGAAGCAGAATAGCATCGGCTGGAATAAGCTCCTGATGACGAATTAGTAGCTGGTCGCCTACTTGAATGTCTTTTAAAGGGGTAGTTACTTCTTGCTGATTCACCAATCGAGTGACGGCAATAGGAAAGTAAGAAGCGTAGTCACGGTCGTAGGACAGCGCTTGATAGGTTTTGTTTTGGTACCATTTGCCGATTAGTAGGAAGAATACCAGTCCGGTAAGCGAGTCGAAGTAGCCAGTTCCGGTCTGAGTAAAAACCTCGTAACTGCTGCGCCCGAAGAGCGTGAGCAACCCCAGCACGATGGGCACATCCAAAGTTAACAGCCGATGGCGTAATCCTTTGATAGCTCCCGAGAAATAAGAAGAAGCCGAATAGAAAAAAACGGGTAGGGATAACAATAGAGTAAGGTAGCTAAAGAAAGTGCGGTAGGTGGGGCTGAGTGAAAAATCGGCATCCAGATAATCGGGCAAGCTGAGTAGCATCACGTTACCGAAGCAAAACCCGGCAATTGCAATTTTGAGGATCAGATTGTTACGCTTATTAGGCTTTGGTTTGGCTGAGGTGGCTAACGAAATATCCGGAGTGTACCCGACTGACTGAAGCAGCTCCACCAACGAGCGTAGTGAAAGCGAACTGTGGCGAAAAGTGATGTTCACTTCTTTTTTCAGAAAGTGTACCCGAGCCTGCACGATATTGGCATTGAACTGAGGTAGTCGTTCCAGCAGCCAAATACAAGCACTACAGTGAATGGTGGGCAAAAACAGCGTGACCCGGCTAATCTCGCCTTCCTGAAAATCTATCAGTGAAGTTTGCACTTCAGGCAAATCTAACGAAGCCCACTGCGTAGAGGCTGAGGACTTTTTTTGGGAAGCTCCGGGAGTGTTTTCCAGCGTATAATACGAGTCTAAACCACTATTGCAAAGAATATCATGAACCGTTTGGCAACCCTGGCAGCAGAAATTTTTATTATCCTGTACAACCACTTTATCGGTACAGTCCTCACCACAGTGAAAACAGGCGGGAGGTGCCACTAGTATTGGTCCGGCCACTGATAAATTGCTCATACTGGGTAAAGTTGCGTAAGAATTACCGATTACTGCCTGATGATAATCATACCAAAAACTGATTTAAATCAGCTATTTAGGTGGGTTTTTATTACCTTCACTAGGTGCTATTTCCGTTAAGTATAGTACAGACCAACACTACTAAATCATGAAAAACAACACTCGCCATCCTTCCATTGCCTGCCAAGCCTGTCGCTCTCGAGCCAACTCCCTGTTTGGTACATTGTGCAGTCATCAACTTACTAATATCTCCGATAGCAAGTCATGTACGGTATATAAAAAAGGGCA
>NZ_JBARYM010000148.1:0-1572 GCF_049647865.1 Tunicatimonas sp.
GATAAAGATAGTTTTGCCATAGTTATAGTAGGTAAATTTTATTCGTTTATACGACAAAACTATAATCTAATGTTGCACGGAATTTAAACCGCTGTTTCTTCCTGGTACTGCTGGTAAACTGAAGAGATGCCTTGGCGTAACTCAATTTTATGTTTCCAGCCGTAGCTGTGAAGCTTGCCCACATCCATTAGTTTGCGGGGAGTGCCATCGGGTTTGGAAGTATCGTGCGTTAATTCGCCCTCAAAACCGACAATATCTTTAATGAGTAGTGCTAAGTCTTTGATAGCAATATCTTCCCCGGTACCGATGTTGACTAACTCAGGTTCGCTATAGTGTTCCATTAAATAAACGCAAGCTTCGGCTAAGTCGTCTACGTGCAAAAACTCCCGCTTGGGACTACCTGTTCCCCAAATCTCTACATTCTCAGCGTTGCTTTCTTTCGCTTCGTGAAACTTGCGAATCAGAGCGGGTAATACATGAGAGTTGTTAAGATCATAATTATCATTAGGGCCGTACAGGTTGGTAGGCATAGAAGAAATAAAGTCGCAACCGTACTGAGCCCGATAGTTTTCACAGAGCTTAATTCCGGCAATTTTAGCAATCGCGTACGGCTCATTCGTAGATTCCAATGTACCGGTTAGTAAATATTCTTCTTTTAACGGCTGATTGGCCATCTTAGGATAGATGCAGGACGAACCCAGAAATTGTAGCTTCTTCACACCTTGCACGTAGCTCTGATGAATTACATTATTCTGAATCATTAAATTATCGTATAGAAATTCACCCCGGTAGGTATTATTGGCATGAATTCCTCCCACTTTAGCCGCTGCTAGAAAAACGTAATCTGGTTTTTCCTGAGCAAAAAAATCAGCGACTGCCTGCTGGTTCCGTAAATCAAGATCGGCCGAACGGCGGGTAACAAAGTTTTGGTAGCCTTTGCTCTGTAAGTTCCGCATAATGGCGGAGCCGACCATTCCGCGATGACCGGCAATATAGATTTTAGCTTCTTTTTCCACAATAACAAGTTAGTTGGTTTGTTAGGTTACTTTTCAGTGATTAGATCAAAAGCACCAATACTAATTTCCCTGGTGTTTACAAGGCTCACTAAAATTACTCGTGATAATTGAACACTTTATGGCCACCCTTTAGTAAGAACTTATCTCGCTTAAACAACTCGATATCGGATTGGATCATATCTTCTACCAATCCTTTCAGATCATATTCTAACTCCCAGCCTAATTGTTCTTTGGCTTTAGTCGGATCACCTATCAGTAGTTCTACTTCGGTAGGGCGATAGTATGCTGGATCAACTTGAACAACTACTTTGCCTTCGGGCAACTGATAATCCGGGTTAGAACAGCGAACCACCTTTCCAGTTTCGTTCTCGGCCATTCCCTCGAACGCTAACTCAATGCCTAACTCGGCAAATGACATTTTTACGAAATCGCGCACCGTGGTAGTCATTCCGGTAGCAATCACGTAGTCTTCGGGCACTTCCTGCTGGAGAATAAGCCACATGGCTTGCACGTAGTCTTTAGCGTGGCCCCAATCACGCTTAGCGTCCATGTTTCC
>NZ_JBARYM010000149.1:0-7213 GCF_049647865.1 Tunicatimonas sp.
GGAATATGGAGCATTGGTAGAACCACTTGCTGTGGCGGTACATGTGGTAGAAGAAGTAGCTTTGTTTCGACTGGGCGATGTAGTGCTTCTATCAGGGCCGGGGCCGATTGGTTTACTATGCCTAAAGATGATGCTGGCCCACGGACTGAAAGTGATTGTAGCCGGTACGAGTGAGGACGATCTACGGTTGGAAATGGCTCGGAAGTACGGGGCGGCCCGCACGGTAGTCGTAAACCAGGAAAATCTGGCAGAAGTGATTGCTGAGGAAACCGACGGGCAGGGAGTAGCGCTGGCGATTGAAACGGCCGGAGCGGAAGCATCGGTACAAAACTGCCTGCGATCTCTTCGTCCGCTAGGCTGCTACGTGCAAGTTGGCCACTTTGGTCGAGACCTGGTGCTTCCCTGGGATTTGGTGGCATTTAGGCAACTGAAAATCTACGGTTCGGTAGGCTACACCAAAGAAACCTGGCGACGAACGATGCAGATTCTAGGTCAACAAACGCTAGATTTAAGCGACGTTATCACCCACCGCTTTCCCCTGTCCGATTGGCGCAAGGGTTTTGATTTGATGGAAGAAAAACAAGCGGTGAAAGTACTGCTTAATCCGTAATTGATGAGATTCACTGATAAAGTAGCGATCATCACTGGGGCGGGAACTGGAATTGGTTACGAGATTGCTCGACAACTAGTACAAGAAGGAGCCTCAGTAGTGCTGAATGATTTAGACGCTTCGTTAGCTCACCAAGCGGCAGCAACAATTCAGTCGGAAGGGGAGGGGCAATGTGTGGCTTTTCCGGGTGATGCCAGTCAGGTAAAATTTACGCAGCAGATTGTGGAAGAAGCAGTAACGCAGTTTGATAGGATAGATATCGTAGTTCCTAATGCTGGAATCACCATGTTCGGTGATTTTTTTTCTTTTAGGCCAGAAGATTTTCAGCGAGTAGTAGACTTAAATTTGCGAGGAGGATTTTTTCTGACTCAAGCGGCCACCCGGCAAATGCGTGACCAGGGGCAAGGCGGACGAGTTTTACTAATGTCATCAGTAATTGGCGTACAGGCTGCAGCTAAACTAACCGTGTACGCCATGACCAAAGCCGCGTTGAGCATGATGGGGAAAAATCTGGTCGCCGAACTATCCCCGCATCAGATCACGATTAATGCCTTAGCTCCCGGAGCTACGGTGACCGAGCGTACTTTACAGGAAGATGAGAATTATGTAGAAAGCTGGCAGCGAGTTACCCCCACTCAGCGACCAGCAGAAATAGCCGATATTGCCCAGGCTGCCCTCTTTTTTCTCTCTCCGAAAGCTTCTCAGATTACCGGACAAACATTGGTAGTAGACGGTGGCTGGACGGCCACCAGCCCGTTTCCTTATGATAAACAAGGGTGATAGTCAATATTTGCTTTTAATAAGAGAGTATTAAATCCCCTTAACCCTGTTCCATAGTGGTTCTTTACAAAAGGGAAAATAGTCAATGGATACCACAAAGCTTACAGCATGAACCAATTATACCCAATTAATTGTCTTTCCCCCTTAGAAAAAGGGGGATACAGGGGGATTTGTTACGAATCTTAAATAAGAAAACACACTAATAATACTGGTATCATAACCGTAAATGCGTGCTAAGGAAACGTAGGAATCGGCACGGGCTTCACCTCAATATTGATGGGTGGCGGACCGGGAACGTCGGGAGGAATGTAGTCAAATATAGTTTCTAACGTAGGGCGTTCCTCAATTCGCCAGGCAAAACCGTCTAGCTTGGTTTCTTCGGGGGTAATCTCGTGAGGAGGTACGAATCTACCTTCTGGCTTCACATCAAACTTGATACTGCTCAGCTCATTCTTTTCGAAGAAGATATAAATATCACTGCACAGAATGCGGTTCATCGCTACAATCATCGAATCACCCTGTAACGGAAAATAAATACTCTCTCCGTTGCCGTGCACATTGATATTGGAGATATTCCCCTGATCGAAGTAGGCTTCCATATCTCGGCCTTTGATCTGATTGAAGTTGCTAAGCGTATCGGTGGAAACCACAAAAGAATTATCGGTAGCGTTCATTTTGTGAATCTGTCCGTTGAGTAGTTCAATATTGATGGAGTCGGCTTCAATCTGGCTACCCTGGGCCCATAGCACTGGGTCTTGAAAAAAGTGCAGCACCGAATCCACAATATGATAAGCCAAAGAATCCGCAATTCCCTGAAGATCAGAGCGATAGATGCGGACATTCGGATACGCCAAAATTCGTTCGTTAGCTGGAATAGAGTCTTCTACACTTACTAGCGTATCTGCTGCCAAGTATAAAGTGTCACCTTCCATCACTTTTTTCATTACCGGACTGCCGTATATCTTGGTAATTCCTTCTTCCATTAGGTAAAAGGCAGAGTCGCCAATAATAGTAACGTCTTGCTCTTTAGAAACCATCTCTACGTTGCTGGTCGCGTTATAACGTTTATTCAGCTCATCGGCAAATAATTGGTCAGCACTAATTAGGTAAGCGTCCGTTTCAATAGTGCCTAATCCAAAGATCGACTGTTTATCAGTGGTGCTAATCTCACTGCCCGCTTCTGCATTCAATTGGGTGCTATCTTTGGAAGTAATCACTGTTGGTCCCCGGGTGTAGGCAACTTGGGTAACCGTATTATACTCCAACGTATCAGCTTCCAACGTATATTCTGGATTTATTAGTACTACACTGTCCTTAAAAGCCGCTAAATTAGTGGCCGCTTGGTAGGTACCTAGCCGACTAGTTAGCACATTCGTTGTATCTATTAACTTTCCGCCCTCATAATAATAAGCGATGTTATCAGCCAGGTTATAGTCCAAGAAATCTGTGTAGAGCTTCATACTAGGATCTTGGTAGATCACATTATCCCGCATTTCAGCTATGCGATTATTGCCGTCGTAACGAAGTCGGCCCCCGGTTACTACGATTGTATCGCCTTCCTCAATCCGAACAATATCGCCAAATACTTCGGCAAAGTTCCGTTCCGGATAGCGAAGTACGGAATCACCGTAAATGCGGGTATTTCCTTGTACCAAACGAACATCTCCAATTAACTTCTGGAAATTATTTCCATCCGCATCTTTACCACCTTTCAACTGATCGGCATGTTCAATTTGAAGCTTACCTTGACCGAAAGCGGAAGTTAAAACAACAAATAAAAGCAAACCGGTGAATACCGCGTAGCGTAATAAATTCTTCATTCTATTTTGTACCTTACCATAGCTAACGGCAAAAGCATTGAATTCATTTCAAGAAAAGTTTCGTAAATATACGAACGAACAACGGTTGTTTGGATCAAATGATCGAATCCTTCTTTCGGTAAGTGGGGGGGGTGACTCATTGGTACTTTGCCATTTGTTCTCGCAAGAGCACCAGCACTGGGCCATTGCCCACGTTAATTTTCAACTACGGGGTGAGGAATCTGTACAGGACGAAGCATTCGTTCAGCAATTGGCAGAGCGGTATAATGTCCCTTTTTTTAGTAGTTCGTTCGACACTCAAGTTTTTGCCGAAAACCAGAAAATATCGACCCAAATGGCAGCCCGTCAGCTTCGTCGGGAGTGGTTCACCCACTTAGCCACCAACGAAGGATTCAACTACGTTGCCTTAGCTCACCATCATAACGATCAGCTGGAGACTATGCTACTGAATTTGGCCAATGGTAGTGGGATTGCAGGGCTGCGAGGTATGTTGCCCAAAACTGGAATTTGGGTTCGTCCGCTACTCTGGGCCACTAAAGATGAAATCAAAGCTTACGCCCAAGAGAATCAACTGATGTGGCGAGAAGATCGTAGCAATGCGGAAGATAAATACCAGCGCAATTGGGTGCGACATCACATTATTCCGGCCTTGCAAAAGATCAATCCAGCGTTGTTGGCGACGACTCAGGCTACGTTTCAGCGATTACAAGACGTAGAAGCTATTTTTCAGCAGGAAGTAGAAAAGGTTGGTAGTGAGGTGATTACTAAAAAAGGCGATACGTTATTTATCCAAAAAAATATTTTAAAAAGTCACCCACAAGCAACCTCTTTGTTATTGGAATGGATTTTATCCTACGGCTTTACCTGGAACGATGTTGAACAGATAATGACCGTTATTAAAAGTGATAGTCAACCCGGAAAGCAATTCTTCTCGGAAAGCTACTGCCTATGGATTGATCGGGAGCAATTAATCATTACGTCAAAAGATTCTCCAACCGTATTTTCCGCTCAACTTCAAGTAGAAGAAACCACAGAAACTTCTTTTGGACAATTACGGGGTAGAAAGTTAGAAGGCTTGGCGTATCAAATAAAATCGGATGCTAGCGTCGCAGCGTTGGCGTACGATAAACTTCAATTTCCCCTTCAAGTTCGGCACTGGCAACCGGGCGATACGTTCCAGCCGTTAGGAATGAAGCAACGCAAAAAGATTAGCGACTTTCTTATTGATGGTAAAGTGCCTCGCTACATCAAAGCACGAACACTAGTACTGCTTTCGGGTGAAAAGATAGTATGGATTATTGGTCATCGGATTGATCACCGCTTTCGCTTATCTAAACCAGATGAACCGGTGTACGAAATTACCTGGCAACCCTGCTGATTCAGGAAAAACTGTGTACTTTTATTCAATCAGCAATCAGCAATCAGCAATCAGCAATTTGTAATGCGTAATCCTTTTCAGCGATCTTTTACAGACGAGGAGCTAGGGCTCATTAACTTTCTATCGACCTTTCAATTGTTTGAGCAACTAACTGCCAAAGAGAAATCAGCCTTCTTTTCGTATTTATACCTGAGAAAATACAAGGAAGATGAAGTAGTCTTTTTTAGGAAAGATCCTAGCCACGCTTTGTACTTGGTAAAAAAGGGCCGGGTGGCCCTGCTGATTGATGAAGAGCAAGACTTTGAAACACTAAACATTATTTCCACCGGCCAATCGTTCGGCAACAACAGTCTGTTAGTAAAGACTCAACGCCCCTATAGTTCGGTAGTGCGCTCCACCGAAGCTGAACTTTACGTAATACCCCACGTAAATATTCAGGATATATTCGCCAGCAACCCCCAGATCAAAGCGAAAATGTTAGCCTCGCTGGGTGAAGTATACGATGCCTACTTACAAGATTTATTTCACGTATATCGCTCAGCCAAGGGCTTTTTTAACCTTAATCAAGTGAGTGCCAATATTTAGGCAATCCGGTTTGGGTTTGTCTCTATCCTGATTTAGATTGCATGAGCGAATATTTTTTAAACCAAAATCAACCTAGTTTATGAAAGTTACTGTAGTAGGAGCGGGTAATGTAGGTGCTACCTGCGCTGATGTACTGGCTTACCGTGAAATTGCGAATGAAGTCGTCGTCGTCGATATTAAAGAAGGCTTGGCCGAAGGAAAAGCCCTTGACATCTGGGAAAAAGCCCCGATTAACCTGTACGATACTCGCACTATTGGGTCTACCAACGATTACAGCAAAACCGCTGGCTCGGAAGTAGTGGTAATTACCTCGGGCTTACCTCGTAAACCGGGGATGTCGCGCGATGATCTAATTGGTACTAACGCCAAGATCGTAAAATCAGTAACGGAAAATGTTATTGAGCATTCGCCTGATGCCATTATTATTGTGGTGTCTAACCCGCTGGATGTGATGACCTATCAAGCACACCTTACTTCAAAAGCACCCCGCACCAAAGTAATGGGCATGGCGGGTATCCTGGACACCGCTCGCTACCGGGCATTTTTGGCCGAAGCGCTGGATGTTTCCCCCAAAGATATTCAGGCGGTGCTAATGGGTGGCCACGGCGATACAATGGTCCCTCTGCCTCGCTACACCACGGTGGGCGGTATTCCGGTAACCGAACTGATTGACGACGAGAAATTAGAAGCTATTGTGCAACGAACCAAAACCGGTGGGGGAGAGCTAGTTAAACTGATGGGTACCTCAGCTTGGTACGCTCCCGGTTCAGCCGCCGCTCAAATGGTAGAAGCTATTGTGCGCGATCAGCGACGAGTATTCCCGGTATGTATTCAACTGGATGGCGAATACGGCATTAATGATTGTTATTTGGGAGTGCCGGTAATTTTGGGCAAGAACGGGGTAGAGAAAGTGATCGAGTTACAGTTGAACGACGATGAAATGGAGTTGCTGAAAACCTCTGAGCAACACGTGCGAGAAGTGATGAAGGTACTGGAAGATATGTAATAATCTAATTGATAGTTGACAGTTGATAATTGATAGTGTGTGTCAAATGGTTCGCTTTTACTTTTCTATTATCTATTTTCAACTGTCAATTTTTCTGTTGCTTATCACTGCCTGTCAACCGTCGGCAACCCCGAGCAGTGAGATTGCAACGTTGGAAGTTGAAGCATTAGCTACGGGTGATTCTTTAGAAGACCAATCGCTTTCCCAAATAACGCTTCTTTCTCAGCAGATTCAACAAGTACGACAGTTGCAAGGGCAGTTTCGTAAAGACCTGGACAGCCTCTATACGCTCGGTTCAGCTCCCAAGGCACGAAATCAAACCGATACACTGGAAAACATCTATTTTACCCTAACTGATGCTGAAACGGCCTGGATCGTTTTACGAACCCAGTATCCTAATCAATTTGATAGTGCTAAGCTCGAGAGTGATACTGTTCAAACTCCAGATTTTGAATCGTCCTTAGAAACAGTGCAGAGCGCGCTAAGCAATAGCATTGAGCGAGCGGAACGCTGGCGGGCTACGCATCGGAAATAGAACTTTTACCAATATTAGTTGATTTGTGTTTCAGGCAAGATTAGATAATAATCCCCTGCCCCCCCCATTCCATGGTGGCTCTTTAGGAAAGGGGAAAGTATCATTCGATTACTAACAAATTATCATGTGAATTAGGATATCAAGCTGCATTTCCCCCTTTTTAAAAGGAGGCCGCCGTGGAACGGGCTAGGGGGATTTTTAAAGCGCAACAATACTAAGCACCGCCAAATATCTCACTAAGCTTTCCCTCTAAAGCCGGTCCTCGGAGGTTTTTAGCAACAATATTCCCGTCAGGATCAATGAGCACCGTGGCGGGAATTGCATTAATATTATACAGCCGAGCCGCTTGCGAATCAAAGTACTGCAAGTCGGAAACGTGTTTCCAAGTGAGTTGATCCTTCTCAATAGCCGCTACCCAGTCTTCCTTAGAGCGATCGAGTGAAACCCCGTAAATTTCAAACCCCTCGTCTTTGTACTTCTCGTACATTCGCACCACGTT
>NZ_JBARYM010000150.1:0-2747 GCF_049647865.1 Tunicatimonas sp.
GGGCGGTTGGTTCTTAATTGCCTTGAAAGGAAATCAAGCCGAACTCAGTACCGAACTGCAACGCGTAGTCCAGTACTTGCCCGTTGAACAAGAAGGGCAGACGATAGAAAAAGGACATGGACGCATACTATAAGAAAGCCCTACATGGTTAATTGCTCATCAATGAGGTTTTTGGCATTTACCCCTAAAATTTCTTTGGTACATGTGTTTAAGTATTTATCCGAAATGTTCAATGTCTTGGCATAATCTCCTACTTCGTGGTATTCATCAAACTGCCGATTGACCAATTTCTTAAATCTGTATACCAGCGTTGATTTAGAATTATTCTGACTAATGACTGACTTGATATTACATTTACCATCGCAGTAGACAAAGAGCGTGTTTAGCAGCGAAAGAATGGCCTCTTCTCGGTGCTTAAGTTGGGTGCTGAGAAGTTCGTCCAGCATCTCCAGAATAGCCTGTATTCGTATTTCAATACCGGGGGTAAGAGTTATTTTAGGGATATCCTCAGAGTTGAACAGGCGGATTTCACTAATATGCAAATTTTTAAAGATGGGGTGATCCATCACTTTCCGGGGTAAGTATAGTACGTAGCCTGACGAAGCTGTAGTTTTTCCCTTAAGAATCCGCCAGCGATGATCAGGAGCTAAGAAGAAAACGGCATTAGCAGCATCGTAGTAAACTTTATCGTTAATCTCGAGTCCTTCTACCTTGTCTTTAACCCAGCAAACGGCGTAAGTTTCGGCCGCCGAATCAGAATGTATTTCATCGGTGATACGCGATATTTTAATGCTTGTGGGGTTCATAATAAGCTTTTCAATTACGAGGCAACAGTTCTATTTTTATACTGTTATTTGATTTGCCTAACACAGCAATATACAACCTTTAGGGGGACAAGCTAGTTGATGAATAATAAAGCTCAATGGGTGTTCTGCTATTAGCAAGTGAGACGTAAGGCCTAATCTCAGCTGATTGTTTCTATAATAGTACACAAATCACTTACCCCGCTGCTTAGAAAGCCACCGTTGATAAGCTGCTTTTCCTCGGGCGAAACCGGCGGCATCCGCATAAAAATTGTGAGAGCCATCTCCGGCTTCTACGTCAAGCACATAGTATAAGTACTCAGTTGACCCCGGATTTAAGGCGGCTTCCAAGGCCGATTCACTAGGCGAACATATAGGGCCGGGCGGCAAGCCCTGAATTCTGCGGGTATTGTACGGATGATCTACTTCAACGTCACTCTTATGAATAATTCCATCCCAGCGGTTGAGTAGCTTAGCGATGTAGACATTGGTGGCATCAATACCCAGCGGAATTCCTCGCTCCAGCCGATTATAAATCACCGAAGCGACCAAAGCGCGCTCGCGGTCTACTTGCGACTCGTTTTCAATAAGACTAGCAATGGTAACAATTTCCTGTTTTGTTCTACCCATGTCTTTCGCTAACTGGTTCCACTCCGGTTTCCAAACCTGCTTAAACTGCTGTACCATCTTGGCAATTATGGCTTCAGGATGGCTGCCGATCTCAAAATCGTAGGTAGTAGGATACAAATACCCTTCGAGGTTGGTGGCTTGAGGATCAAAGTCTTCAATAAGTTTGGTGTCATTCATCAGAGCCAGCACCTCTTCTGGCGATAGCGCGGGTTCTACCGGAAATCGGGCGACAATACGGTTAGCAATCTCAAACCGCGACCATCCTTCGGGAATGGTTAAGGCTTGGGCCCGTTTTCTTCCGTTTTCTAGCGTATTGAGAACTTCCTTCGGGCTAATGGGCGAAGGAAATAGATAGTCACCGGCTTCTAATCGCAAATCAGTAGCAAAAAACCGTAGATAAAGTTTAGTAGCCAAGGGCGCCTGGATGATTTGCTGACCCTCTAATTTTTTCAGAATCTGATTAGAAGCCATCCCCCGCTCAATGGTAATATACTCCGAAGCATAATTGTGCGCTACGGGTTGATTCAGCGCGTTTTGTAACCAAAAGTAGCCACCTCCCAAACACAAGGCTGCTAAAACTAAAAAGAGCAGTATAAAACGAGTCAATTTCATAATCACTTTAGCGGGTGAATAGGTTGGGGTTTTGAACACTTTATTTTATACTCCGCTGGGCATTAGTGCTCTTCTTCTGTCTTTGTGACATCAGTTTTTTCTTAACCTGACGTGATTTTTCTTTTTTCATTAATTTTCTAAAATCAGCAAGCTCTTTCTCCGTCCAGGGTTCTGATTTTATGATAAAGTCTATATCTTTTGGTTCTCTTATTAGTCCCATTTTCTTGTTTTTAGGTTTTAAAATACTGAGTAACAAGTCTAGTTGCAGCCGATGCGTCTAAGTACATTCTTTGTCCACGAAATTGTTTAGCTCCAAGCGTTTTCTTATAATGTTCTATTAACGCAGATTTAGAGTCAAAAGCTACATACCCCTCATAACCTCTGTCGAAAGCTACTTTGCAAGCATAAGCTACTAAATTTCCAGGAATACCAAGATAAACCTTGTTACTGCCTTTATTAAAATTAGCACTTTCAATCAAATGAAGAAAAAGGTGGTCTTTCTTGTCTTCAATACTTACCAAGCCTTGAATGATGGTTGGATTATTAACTGTTGTTAACCTGTATATCTCTTTGGTCTGGTCTTTTAACTCCTGTCCCCAGTCAAAAACCCACTCAGTCGGCTTGATTTCTTTTTTTGTTATTAGTCTTACGACTTCCGTGTCAAAAACTTCACCAGTCAGCCGGTTTTGAATGGAATTTGTC
>NZ_JBARYM010000151.1:0-18609 GCF_049647865.1 Tunicatimonas sp.
ATGACTTTTAGTAAAGAGCCACCATACCTATTGGTAGGAGAGAAGTACCAGATTGGAATTTAAAAGAAAGGTACTAACTGATCATTACAATCTCTGTCGCTCAGCATCAATATAGGTGCTTCGTCCGCCTACCTTCAGTATTTCTAAATTGATCTCTTCCTGGCGGTGCTGATTTTTGGACCAACGGTAGGTTACTAAAAATTCGTCAGGAAAGTCTTCGTAGCGAGATTCTAGCTCGACAGCAGTTTTGAGGATATACTTCATCTTATCAAAGATACTTTGCACCTTGGCATCACTTAGTTCGTTCGCCCGGCATTCGGGATGGATGCCTGCTTGGTACAAAATGTCATCTACTATCCAATTGCCTAATCCGGCTACGGTGCTCTGGTTCATCAGTAGAGGCTTGATTAGTCCGGTTCGTCCATCCAGTATTTCCTGAAATTCTTTCCAAGAAACAGTGAGGGCATCGGGGCCTAACTTTTTGTCTTTCTGGTAGGTTGATAAACTTTCTGTCAGCCCAATCCGGCCCAAAATACGCGGACAACGAAATGCCAGAAAAAAACCATCGTCTAGAGCAAACAGCACTTTCGTAAATCTTGGCGCATCTTCCTGGTCTTTAAATGAGCGCAACGATCCGGTCATACCAAAATGCATCGTCATCCAGCCGCCGCCACTTAGTTTTACCAATAAATGTTTACCAATGCGCTGGGTTTCTTCCCATCGTTGACCTACCACTGACTGCTGTAATTCTTCGGGAGAGACGGTGACTACCCGCGGTTCAATTACTTCCACGCCCGTTACTTTCCGCCCAGTGGCGGTCATATTAAAAAACTTCTGATACGTGGCTACTTCGGGTAATTCGGGCATAGGTTTTTAGTGTTAGAGTGCGATGTGCTTTATTGCGTAGTGTTTAAGTTTAGGGTATTAAGTTTTGAGTTGAACATAGGGGAGGTAAACTCAAAGCTTTAAGCTCAGAACCCTAAGAGCGTATTTGAACTTCACCTTTTAGTTTTCTTATGGTTTTTTTCAGTCATACTTCAGCCGCGCTACGGCGGCTTTTTTGCGGACGATAGCTCAATCTATCCTCCTTAAAAAAAGCTCCGCCTGACCAAAAAATACTTCATAATAAGTTCTAAACATAAAATCCAAACACGCTCTAAAACCTTTAGTTTTTGGTTAACCCTTCTTCGGAAAAAGTGGATGGGTTTACACTAGGGTAGGTATTGTTAGATCGGTCAATGTCGGCCATTTTACCCGAAGGGTCTAAGGTAATCTGTTGAATGTCACGCTTAGCACGATCAATAGTTAGCTGATAGGTTGGGAAGGTCCAGGGCCAGTCTCGCAGAACGGTTCTTTCAATTTCTCCCTCCGCACTTTTTTCTCCGCGCATCATTCGCAATGGAACATAAAATAAGTCCTGACTACCATCTTGGTAGGTCACTAATACTTCTTGGGGCATAGGCATCAGTCCAATTCGCTCAATGATAACCTTCGTTTCCCCACTTTCACCTTCTACTGATTGTATGCTGTAATCAATCGTACTCGTACTATTCACAAAATACTCAAAGTACCAGTCTAGCTCTAGCCCTGATTCTTTTTCCATTATCCGTTTGAAATTTGTTACGGTAGGGTGCTTAAATTTCCACTCATTGAAGTAGCGACGCATTGCTCGGTCTAATACATCCTGCCCAACAATGTAACTAAGTTGGTGCAGCAGTACTGCTCCTTTGGAATAGGAAGCCGAACCGTAGGCTCGGTTTGTATCAAAATGGTCGGCGTGAGTAGTAAGAGGTTCTTCCAAACCAGATTGCACCAAAGCAAAATACCCCCCGTACGATCTGGCCTGCTCCTGCCCGTTGGCGCGTCCTGGCCCAAATATTTGAGCCATTGTACGGTTTGTGGCGTATGACGTAAATCCTTCGTCCATCCAAGCGTACAGGCTTTCGTTAGAGCCTAACACTCCTTGGTACCAACTATGTAAAAATTCGTGTACCGTAACTCCTACCAAACTGCGGAGCGGTCGGTGCCCAGTAATTAGCGTAGACATAGGATATTCCATCCCTCCGTCGCCGCCTTGAACTACCGAAAACTCTTCATACGGGTACTTTCCAAAAGTTTGGTTCACGTACTGAAATGCTTTTGCTGTAAATTCGGGCAGCCTCTCCCAATTTTCAGCAAGGGTATCGGTTTGGTAAAAGAACCGTAGCAACGGACCATCGGGTACTTGAGCAGTAGTGTGCCGATAGTCAGGGTCAGCCGCCCACATAAAGTCGTGCACGTTCTCAGCAGCAAAGTGGTAGGTAAGTATTCCACTACTGGGTCGCTTAAGCTTTTCGCCAGCCGGTAAGTAGCCATGACCAATTTCTTCGGGATTCTGGAGCACACCCGTTCCGGCTATTACGTAAGAAGAGTCAATTGAGATTTTAACATCAAAATCGCTCCAGATACCGTAGAACTCTCGGCCAATATAAGGATTGGCGTGCCAGCCATGCTGATCGTATTCGGCCATTTTTGGATACCACTGAGCCATTGAGTAACGTATTCCTTCCGCATTGTCGCGCCCCGTTCGGCGAATTTGCGATGGTACCTGAGCGGTAAACTCCATTTCAAAAGTGCTTTTCTTTCCTGGTAAAATGGGTTCATTCAGGGTGACTTCCAGAATGGTTCCTTCCACTTCGTAGTTGAGCGTTTCTCCATCTTGTTGGAGGGAACTGATGCGTTGGTAACCAATTTCATCTTCGCCTAAGTACAGAATGCGGTCCATCACCCGACGGTCAGGGTCAGCAATAGTGCGAGCGCGAACATCCATCATACTACCCGGTTGAAAAGCATTGAAGTACAAATGGTAAAATACCTGGCTCAGTGTATCAGGAGAATTATTTTGGTATACTAATTTTTGCGTACCACTCAACTGATTAGTAGTTACGTTCATAGCTATTTCCATAGTGTACTGCGCCTGCTGCTGCCAGTACGTAGATTGACCCAGCGTTAGAGTAGGAAATAAGGTTGCTAGTGAAGCGCAAAAGAGTGATAGCAGAATAGTAGATGATAAATATTTGATCATAAGGCAGGTAGTGTTTTTCTCTATAAAAACCGGTAAGTTATGCTCAATTGATATAACCCCCAAACAGGATTTCAGTTTACTTAAACATTATTTATGTATCTTTCCGTAAGATTTCCCCCAAATATTATATGTCATTTCACACGAAAATTAAGGAAGCTACTCAGCACCAGCACCAAGCTACGGAGCAGTTGCTTTTCCCTCAACAGAACTGGTCAGATTTATCATTAGATCAGTATCGTGAGTTTTTGCAAATTCAGTACGTGTTTTATCAGCGGGCCGAACAACAGATTGACGTGGCTCTTAGTCCGGGGTTGCGACAAATGCTTGATTGGTCTAACCGTCAGAAGCTCCCCTGGATTGAAGCCGACCTGCTAGAGATTAATGCGATTACTCCCGTTGGATTTCCCAAAGATATGATGGTTGCTTCGGAAGGAGAAGCGATGGGTTTGCTATACGTGACCGAAGGTTCAACACTGGGTGGACGAATGATTATGAAGGCACTACAGAAGAATGAGAAAATTGCTCCGTACACTTCGTTTCGTTTTTTATCAGGATACGGAGCAGATACTTCTGCGTACTGGAAATCTTTTCTCCGTGTTTTGGAGGATAATCATCATCAGCCTGAAACTGTGATTGCGGCGGCTCAGCAAGGTTTTGATTTATTTTCTCAAAGTGTTTATCTTATTCGCGAAAAGCAATTAGCTAAACAGCCCCCACTACGATCTATTTAACTATGTATTCGCAAGAAGAATCGTCTGCACCCGAAGTAACTTTAGCTAATTGTGATCAGGAACCCGTTCATACTCCGGGTAGTATTCAGCCTCATGGAATACTGATAGTACTCGATGAAAATGATTTTACTATTCGGCGAATTAGTGCGAATGCTTCTGCTATTTTGGGGCGTGAGCCAGAAGGTTTGTTTGGTCAGCCATTGGAATCACTTCTTCAAGAAGATTACGTTCAATTGCTACGAGAAGAGGTGCCAACTCAGAAGAAAGCCCGACAAAATGCTTTCCTGAAGAATATCAACCCTCTACGTATGACAATGGATGTACGAGGAAAAGAGGTAGCTTTTAATGGTGTCGTGCACTTCACTAATGCCGGTTTGATATTAGAATTAGAAATGCTTTCTAATGAGAATACGCTGTCTTTCACTCATTTCTATGACCTCTCCCGTAAGTCACTACTTGCATTGCAAAGCACTGATGAGTTGGATGAGTTGTATCAAGTGGCGGTGCGGGAGGTACAATCGCTTACTGGGTTTAATCGAGTATTACTCTATCAGTTTGATGATGAATGGAATGGTGACGTAGTTGCTGAAGCTAGCAGCGAAGGAGTCGATAGCTACTTGGGCCTGCATTTTCCCCATACCGATATTCCTGCCCAAGCCCGGGCTCTGTACACCATAAACTGGCTGCGCTATATTCCGGATGCTACGTACCATCCTGTACCTATACTATCTCCAGGCGATAATACTCCGCTCGACTTAAGCCACAGTCTACTCAGAAGTGTTTCACCTATTCACCAAGAATATTTGGCAAATATGGGGGTGAAGGCTACACTAACTATTTCGCTCATTAAAGATAATAAACTGTGGGGGCTGATTGCCTGCCACCATCAGGATACTTTGGTGTTGCCGTACCAGCTTCGCATTGCCAGTGAGTACATTGGCCAGATTTTGTCTTTGCAACTAGCACTAAAGCAAAAAAGCGAGAATCAGACTATGATGTTGACCCTCCGGCGCATCCATGCTTTACTTATTGAAAACGTTACACGAAAAAGAGATTACGAAGCTAGTTTTCTTAGCTCAGAAAAAGAAACCTTGGCTCTAACCGAATCTACTGGGGCTGCGATCTGCCACGAGGGGCGTACTACCCTAATTGGATTTACTCCTACTCAATTAGAAGTAAAGGAGCTTTGTTCCTGGGCAAGTCGGCAAGTAGATGAGCAGGACAACCTGTTTCATACCAATCGCTTAACCGACCATTACCCGGCGGCAAAAGACTTTGTAAACCAAGTTGCCGGATTGTTGGCGGTGCTCATTGCTCGACCTCAACAAAGCTATATTTTGTGGTTTCGCCAAGAGGTAATTCAAGAAGTGAACTGGGGGGGAGAACCCAAAAAATTTTATCAACAAGAAGAAAACGGGACTATTAAGCTTCATCCCCGTAAATCCTTTGATCTATGGAAAGAACGAGTTGAGGGGGCCTCTTTACCTTGGGCAGAAGAACATATTAGTATGGCTCAAGAGCTAAGCTACGCTATTAAAGATATTTTTGTATTCAAAGCTGAAGAGTATCGTCAGCAAAACGAACAATTAGTAAAATTAAATGATGAACTAAAGTTAGAGAATAAGCGGCGCAAACATGTGCAAGCGGCTTTGGAACGCTCTAATGCTGAACTAGAACGCTTTGCCTACGTAGCTTCGCACGATCTTCAGGAGCCGCTACGGGCCGTGAGTAACTTCAGTATGTTATTAAAAAAACGGTACGCTGATAAAATAGACGAACGTGCCGATAAGTACATCCGCTTTATTGTGGATGGCACCTCTCGGATGCAAACATTGATTGATGATATTTTAGCGTTTTCGCGGATAGAGAGGAAGGGCAATCGTTTTGTGCAGGTAGATATCCAAAAACTGATTCAAGAAGTTAAATCTAACCTGAGTGTTCCTATTCAGGAGACAAAAGCTATAATTAAACATCATGATCTGCCAACCATAACCGGCGACCAAGCACAATTAAGGCAGCTTTTTCAGAATTTAATTAGTAACGCCCTGAAGTATCGTCATAGCGACGTATTACCTAAAATCCATATTCGCTGTGAAGAGCAAGAAACCGCTTGGCAATTTTCCGTCGCCGACAATGGAATAGGTATAGAAAAGGAATTTTTTGATCGGATATTCGTCATTTTTCAACGTCTTCACTCATCTCGTGAGTATTCCGGCACCGGAATTGGGTTAGCTATTTGCCAGCGTATCTCCGAAACGCATCAGGGGAAAATATGGGTCAAATCCGTATTAGGCGAAGGAAGCACCTTCTATTTCACTATTAGCAAACGCTTAAAACTATCTGAATAACCGTATGGCAATTGAAGTACTACTCGTAGAAGACAGCGAAGCCGATGCCGCTTTGGTAGAAGAATCGTTGGAAGATAGCAAGTTAAAAGTTAAATTGCATATTGTGCAAGACGGTGTAGAAGCCGTAAACTACTTAAATAAACAGGGTGAGTTTCAAGATGTTGGTACTCCCGATATTATTATACTAGACCTGAACCTACCAAGAAAAGACGGTCGAGAAGTACTGGAAGAAATAAAAGGAGACGAGTATCTTAAACGAATTCCGGTAGTAGTATTAACTACTTCCTCGGCCGAAGAAGATATCTACCGTTCTTATAAGCTGCACGCCAACTGCTATATTACGAAGCCATTAGATTTTGATCAATTTTCTAAAATTGTGGCTTCCATAGAAGATTTCTGGTTTACCATTGTTAAGCTTCCCCCTCGCGGTGAGTAACTTTTAGCTATGAGAGAAATTAACATTTTACTAGTCGAAGACAACCTCACTGATCAAGAAATAGTAAAAGAGATGCTGATAGGCACTCAGCTTTTTCAATACAACTTAGAAGTATGTGAGAGAATCAACCATGCTGTTAAGTGTATGGATCAGCAAAAGCCTGATATTATTCTACTGGATTTATCATTGCCTGATAGTACTGGAGTGCAAACGTTAGAGAAACTTCAGAAACGAGACTCGTCTATTCCTATTGTGATTCTTACCGGTTTGGATGACCCCGACGTGGGGGTAGAAGCAATCAACATGGGAGCGGAAGATTATCTCTCTAAACAGGAAATTAATACTGAGCATCTATTAGCTAAAACTATTTCATTTGCTATAGAGCGCCATAAGCTGAAGCGTGAGCTTTTTTTAGCAATGAACCACCTTCAGAAGTATAACGACAAATTGAAGGACTACTCTTACGTGATTACTCATGATCTGAAGTCTCCCCTAACGAACCTTCGCTCATTGGTTGAGATGTTCCAACAGACCGACGATGTAGATTTTCAGCATAAAGTTATAGAAAGAATAGAATCTAGCGTAAACCGGCTGGATAATATGATTCGTGGCTTCTCTAATGTGTTTCTTGCGGAAAGAGATTTATCAAAACAACCGGAGGCTATCAACGTTCAACTTGCTATTAGTGAAGTAGAAGATCAGCTCGCTGAAATTATCCGTAGCACCAATACTCGTATCTCCACCAATTTTAGTGAAGCCGACACTGTATGCTTTGTGCCTGTACTGTTCAACAGTATTCTGCAGAACTTAGTAACTAATTCTATTAAGTACCGAGACGAAAACCGGGAGCCACGCATTAGCATTATTACCGAAGATGCCGACGACTACGTTATTGTGCATTTTGAGGACAATGGTATTGGGATTAATCTGGAACGACATCAGCAGCAGCTCTTCAAGCTTTTTAATCGGTTCGATACAAATAAAGCCCCGGGAACGGGAGTAGGCTTGTATATGATAAAGAATATTCTGGATGCCAGCGAAGGACGAATTGATATTGAGAGTACCGTTGGAGAAGGAACGCACTTTAAACTTTTTTTCAAAAAAGAAAAAGAGCTGGCGTTATAAAAAACTCGTGCTATTTAGTTCTTACTAAAGGGCTATTTAACAAGCCAACCCAGGTAGCAGTGTAACCTTTACTCCCTTTATGTACTATGCTATACCACGCTCTATGATAGTAACTAGCCCACTCAAAAAGTGGAATAGCCTCGGCTGGATCAAAGAGTATCCCTGGCTGGTATTCTTCCAACCCGGCGGCAGCTCGCTGGTGATCTAACTCCACCTTACTGTTCACCCACTCTTGGCGAACCTTCTGACCCGTAGCGTAAGGCACTACGTACGCTACTGATTTTTCTACAGAAGCCCCATCAGGAGATGTGTAAGAGAATAGGTCAAAAGCCGGATCAAATTTTTTAAGATTGATAAAAATAGAGAGAAGTGGTTTGAGCCCACCTACGTGATAGTGCAGCGCATCGCGCTGCGCCAAATCCCGACTAGTGCTATCAGCATAATAAGCCGTGTTAATATATTCTTTCAGCCCATTCAACGAAAACTGCTTCATCTCTTCATCATTAGTAACGCAACCAACAATACCAGCAATTTTCATGCGCTTGGCCTGCCAATTGTTGTTAGGAGTACGCTTCCGCTCCATTTGCTTACGAGCGATAGTCCGCATCCAAGCTTCTACTTGCTGCTGTTCACCTGAGCTAAAATAATCCCGAAACAGATAATAACTCCAAAATAGGGGGCAAAATTTATTCTCGTCAATTGTATTACCGGTAGGCTGATATGTGCCCGACCACGCTAATACAAATCGCTTGACTTGTGCAGCGTAGTGCTGACCGCCTTGCCCGTAACTGGCGTAGATGTAGCTAATAAGCTTATCAATATCAGCTAAACTCTTTCGGGTATCTATCCGGTCAGGATTGTTTTCCAGCAGTCCTTCGTAGTAAAGCACTGAAAGGGGGCGGGGCACCGCAGTTCGGTATAGCTCAGCCAAATCTACTACGCTATCGTATAGCTGCTGAACTTCGCCATGGGTAGCAATCTGTTGCCGAAGGCGATCAATCTCGGCTGAATCCAGTAGTACGGTGTTCGTAGTTTGGGCAATACCATTAACTTGAAAAACTAATGATAATAGCGTAAGCAAACAGTGTAGACGATAGGTGATCATTCCACTAATTTACTACTTTTCTCGTTCAATGGTGAAACTGACCAATCGGCTTAGCGACTGTTTGTACGTTGAGTCAGGAAAAGTGCAGAGAATCTGATTAGCTTCCTGATGAAACTGGTGCATTGCCTCAATGGCGTAGTCAATACCACCCGATTGCTTCACAAACTCAATAACCTCCTTCACCTTACTCGACTTCTCACTTTGGTTTTTAATGATGTAGATGATCCGTCGCTTATCCCTCCACGTGGCTTGATTAAGGGCATAAATCAGTGGCAAGGTCATCTTCTTTTCCTTAATATCAATACCGACTGGTTTACCAATTTCAGCATCGCCGTAGTCAAACAAGTCGTCTTTAATCTGAAAAGCGATACCTACTTTCTCGCCAAATAAGCGCATCTTCTCTACAGTTTTAACATCCGCCCCAGCTGAAGATGCACCTACTCCGCAGCAAGAGTTGATGAGTGAAGCTGTTTTCTGACGAATTACTTCGTAGTACACCTCTTCAGTAATATCTAAGCGGCGTGCTTTCTCTGCCTGTAACAATTCTCCCTCAATTATTTCGCGCACCGCAGTAGAAACAATTTTCAATAGGTCAAAATCTTCGTTCTCCACCGACAAAAGCATTCCTTTTGATAGCAAGTAGTCGCCTACTAATACTGCGATCTTATTCTTCCATAATGCATTGATTGAGAAGAAACCCCGGCGATAGTTAGAGGCATCTACTACATCGTCGTGGACTAGAGTGGCGGTATGCAGTAGTTCGATAAGCGCAGCCCCTCGGTAAGTAGCTTCGGAAATAGTACCGACCGTACCAGCTGTTAGAAATACAAACATTGGGCGCACCTGCTTTCCTTTGCGCTTCACAATGAAGTTCATGATCTTATCCAGTAGCATCACGTTACTCTTCATAGAGTCGCGAAACTTTATTTCAAAATCCGCCATTTCTTGCCGGATCGGTGCCTGGATTTCCTCGATGTTGTTCATGGGATGTGCCGCGTGCAATATTAGAACCTAATCCGACTAATGACAAGTAACTCAACCAGAAAGGATAATAAGTGTTATGTTTTCTGATAATAGAGTGTTGTAGTACATTAGTAGTCTGGGAAATGATGTGAAGGGTTCAAAAGTTCTGAGTTCAACGTTAGTTGACTTGAACTCAGAACTATAACACTTTAACACCACAACACTTTTCCAGACTGGTTCGTAAGCAACATTGTTACTTGTACCACTATGCGCTATCCATTTCTCTTTTTATTCTGTGTTTTTGCAGTCCTTGGTTTTGCTTGTCAGTCTGATCCCGACCCTAAAGAAATTATTGACCAAGCTATTGCGGCTCACGGAGGGGAAGATTACGATGGCAAGCATATTTCTTTCTCATTTCGCGATCGTGATTATGATGTGTATCTCAATAATGGACAGTTTACCTACGAACGGAGCTGGGAAGATTCTCTTGGAAGTATTCACGATATTCTTAATAATCAGAGCTTTACCCGAAAAATTGACGGTAACGAAGTCACACTGTCTTCAGAAGATAAGCAGCGCTACGCTAACTCACTAAACTCGGTAGTTTATTTTGCATTACTGCCCCAACCACTTACCGACCCGGCAGTGAAAGCGACGTATCTGGAAGTTGATACGATCAACTCGGAGCAATATCACAAAGTGCAGGTAACCTTTGAACAAGCCGGGGGCGGTACTGATTTTGATGATGTGTTCGTCTACTGGTTTCATCAAGATAAGCATACGATGGACTATCTTGCCTACGAGTTTCACGTAAACGGGGGCGGAACTCGCTTCCGGGAAGCCTATAATGCGCGGGAAGTCAACGGTGTTCGCTTTGCTGATTTCGTTAATTATACCGACACGTTACATCAGTTCTCTTTAGAAGAGTATAATACCCAGTTTACTAACCAGCAAGTGCAAGAACTGTCTCGTATAGATTTAGAGAATGTAAGGGTTGAAGTGATTGAGCAGTCGGCTATCGCTGCTGAACGGAACTAGCTATTAAGTATTCCAATGAAGCTCTTTCGGTATTTCCCCGGATTTACTCTGGGATCTCCCGCATCGTAAGAGGGAGATGCCGCGTGGCGTCCACCGGAATTCGCGGAGCCTTCCATGCTGGGCCTCATCTGGCAATGATATTCCGAGTCATTTATTGTTACCTACTTAATATACTGGAGGCAACTATGATACAACCTCTCGCCGGTTTCTGGACTCCTGTCTCCAGAAACTAACGGCTACCGTAAAATATACAGTTTACCAAACTCTTTGGTGAATGCCCGGTCGGCAGAAGTCTCGCGACGTTCCATTGCCTGACCGTCGTTACGGACAACGACTCGGTATAAATACACTCCATTAGCCAGTTCATCACCGTACTCATCCCGCCCGTCCCAGGCGTATTCAGTAATATTGTTACCGATGCGGATGGGACCAATTTCATCCTGGGTGATTTCCCGCACAATTTTTCCGCTCACCGTCATAATCTGGATCTTTAACTGATCGGGAACCTCAGCGCCTGTTAGGGTAAACACAAAACGAGTGCTGGTAGAGAAGGGGTTGGGGTATGGATAGAAATGCGTAATCGCAGAAGCATTAATTACTTCAAAGGTAATCTCGTAGGGGTTCGCTCCCGAAGCATTACCACTAGCGTCGCTCACTTGTACTTGCAATCGGTACACGCCATCTTCCAATTCTTCTGGCTGATAGGTAATGGTAAAGGGAGTTTCATCGGTAGCAGGACTCCAACTAACGTCGGGCTGATCCAGGCTGATTCTTCGCAACTCATTATTCTGAGTTCGTGCGTTCTCAGTAGAAGCAGAAGCGTTTAGTTCAGTCTCCTCACGTCCTAAAAGAATATCGATACCAACGGTATCTAGCTTCTGTAGATACGGATTCTCATCGCGCACCTGAATGGTTACTAGAGGGCTGGGGGCTACAATATCACCGTCTATGATGTACACCCCGTCAAAGGCTACATCGACAATCGGATTGGTTTCGTCACCAATCACCTCCAGCCAGTTATCTACGCGTAGCGTGTTATTCGTGTAGATTTGCTCGGGCTGTTGCTGCGGATTTACCTGCATGGTGATGTCATTGGTTCCTATCCGCTGTCGGGTATCAACGGCAATAGTAAAGGTGGTAGTATCTTTACTGGCCGGAGCGGGAACATAAAGCGTATCTACTTCCGATTGGCGTTGCTCTTGATTGGCTAAGGTATACACAACAGCTAATGAATCGGAAAAATCTTGTTCGGATAGGTTATAAAATTCGCCCGAAAATGTCAGCGTTTCCCCTTCCTGTTTTTCTACTACGGCCTCTGAAACATCTACCGATATTAGGGTGCCTTCAGGCAATGTGCTATAAAGAATTATCCAGCTTTCAGGTTGGGCTGGAGTTTGCTCTATGGGGTCACTGGTTTCCAACACTAACCGCAAATACGGATACTGCTGGGCGTCAATGCCGCTTAAATCTACCGCCGGTTGTTCCGTCAAACCCGTTAGAAGCTCAACTACCTCTCCCGAATTATTTTCACCCAGAACCGTAAGGGCGTGGTCATCTCCGCCAATTTGAGTTCGCAACTCCTGCCACTTCCGGGCCGGACCAATACGCTTTCCTCGAATACTTCCACTGCGGTAGGGTTCGGTAATCTGTTCACTCAGGGAGATAACTTGTTCGTTTACGGAAATATCCAAGGTAGAGTCAGCCCGCACTACGGTTGCCGAACCGACGTCAGCATTTTTGCGACCTAAAATAATTAGTGGTTCTCCGGCTTGTAGATTAGCCAATGCATCAGGGGCCACTCCTAGTTCTTGCAACCTCGTAATCGTTTCTTCCGGCCAGACAGTAAAATCAACGTTCCCAAAAGAAAATAGTAGTACCGGATCATTATCGCCTACGGCATCTACAAACTGCTCTAATATTCGGCCACTGCCCGTGATTTGCCCGTTACTGAAATCATTAATAACCTGGGGGCGACGACCGCAGGTATTGGGATCGAGCACATCGAAGCCGCCTCGGGAAACTACCGCGTAAGGCAGCAACCCTTCTTGAGTGAAAGCTACAGCACCAATAGCGTTATTTTTACAAAGAAGCCGTGAATCAGTAGCGGTGGTTAAAACATACGGAATACCATTAAGAATTACGTCGGTATTCACGGTACCCTCTCCCCCCGAAACAGTTGCTTCCAAAGCTATACTACTCTGCTCAAACTCCCACCGACCGTTGCGGTAGGCTACGTTGGTCAGCGTATTTTCCTGCCACTGATTAGAATGTAGCTGCGCCCAGCCATCGTCGCTACTGCTCAAGTAAACAAATGAGCTATTATTCCAATCGTCTACTTCCCCGGCTAGCGGAGTAGTGTATTTGCTTCGCCAAAAATATACAGTACTATCTTCAGCAATTGGCAAGGTGACCGACCATTGAGCTAATGCTGTTGTGGCTAGGGTCACTTGCTGTTTCAGAGGGCTATTAAATGTGTTGGCGGTGTCCAGTTCAATAAGAATAGAGCGGGGCGATTTAGCCCGCAAAGTAGTCTGAAGATTACCAGGCTGCACCAGCAATTCAGTTTCTGTCGTGGCTACTATTCCGAAATTGGTAGGTGCGATATTAAGCGTTCCGCTAACGGGAACAAAATAATCAATGGCCGCCCGATTATTAGCTTCGTTAAGTTCAGTTACAGAATCGGGGCTATCAATAATAACCTCTAAGCGGTTGTTTCCGGCATTTGCCCCTTCTCGATTGAGTACAGTGAATTGCAGGGTATCTTGGTATAGCACTGGTGGGTACCATACTGGGCCGTAGGTTTGAACCGTGCCATCGCTAAAAGTTCGTTGTAACGATATGGCTAACGAATCGGTTTGAGTTCGACCAAAATTTCGGACGATGCAGTTTACCGCAAATGAATCGGATGCGGCAGTAACTGGTTCATCTTGGAGTTGAGTAACGAAGATATTATTGGTATTAATCTCGAAATCGGGCTGGCTGCGTCCGAACAAGGGAAGTGCTGGATCACCCTGATGTACCAGTTGCTGTACCTGAGATACGTGCATTTCCCAGGCTGATTCGCCTAACTGTGCTATAAACCGCCGCTCGCTCTCTTTTTTTACTGCGCCCAGTGGCTGATCTACCCACACACTATCACCGAACGCCACTTCATAAAATCGATCAGAATACTGCTTAAGCACACTAGAAATTCCGATGGAGCTATGAGCCATTACGTGTAATGCCCCTCGGTTGGCGGTACGAATCCAATCCTCCCCAAAGGTGGTGGCAGTACTAAAAACGTTTCCCGCATTACAGCCATTGAGCAAAATAGCCGGATATTTTCCCTGGTTGCGATAGCCAAATTCGTCATTCGATACGAACCCAATGTCCATATCACTGATAGTAGTGGAGGAGTGGCCAAAAAATGTGATAAGCGAAACACCCCGATTCACTTCTTCAGCAATATTGATGAGTTCAGAGACACTATTCGTTTTTTTCTGCTGGGTAGCTACTTCTCCGCCTAAGAAATGATTCTTGGCAATAGCCGCGAAATTATCTACGTAGCGAGCATAGAGCGTTAACTCTGAGGCGGAAACTCCTCCGCTCAAGTGCACCAGATTCTTTTTCCAAAGGGCTTCGCGAGTACTGCTTTCTTGATAATCTTCGGCTAGCGTTTGGCCCTCTTCTTCCTTTACTTTATCAAGATAATTAGCAACCTCCTGAGCTGTATTGGCATTTATTCTTCCGGTTGGTATGGCCACGCCAATTCCGTCACTACCCGCCAAACCAGCCGTAAATATTACGTCCGATCCGGGTATGCCCCCCGGTGGAATATAATCATGTACCTCAAAAGTAGCTGGGTCGCGACGATGATAATTGTGGTTAACGGTAAGTCCTTTCCCAATAAGTAGTAAGTTTTCGGGGCTACCCACCGAAAGCATGTAATCGGCAAAGCGGCGAATAGCCAACGGGTTAATTTCTCCGTAGCTGAACAAATTATAAAGTTGATCAATATCAACCAACCGTGGCTGATGGCCGGTACTGATCCGATAATCGTGGTAAGCACCGATCGGGTCGCGGTACGCACCGGCAGGCTGCCGAAGTGCCGGATGACCTACTATTAGAAATTTGGCTGAAGCTTCTAATGTAGGCATAGTAACCCGCTGAACATCAACTATTGGCTGTAGCTCAGCTAATAACAGTTTCCGAGGCACATTGGCATTAGGAATAATCGCCGAGAGCGTGTTTCCGGTAATATTGTAACCAATTACTTCGGCACCGTCTGATTCCGAGATGTCCCAAAGCTGTGCATTCGCCGGAGGATCGTCTACTTCTAAATATGACTTGCTATTCGTGTTGGCTACTAAGTTCAGCAGCTGATTCTGATTTTGAGCATCGGGCTGCTGAGCGTAGTTGATCTCTAACAGAGCTAAAGAAATATTGTCGGCTTTGCTATCTACTCCGTTCACCGTTAACCGAACAACCATTTGATCACTACCTACATCTGACCATGCGAGGGTTGTATCAATTTGATAGCTATCGTAGTAACTGAATTCGGCAGTAGTTAATGTTCGTAAAGAACCAGCACTGCTTCCCACCTGAATAGTGACGTTGTGCTGCTGATTATTGCGTCCCGTAAGCACCAGTTGCAAATTGGGGCTGGGACCGCTACTAACGGTATTTCTCACGGGGATGGTGTAGTCTACGGATTCTCCTTGTTTTATCCGCTTGCCTGTCCAGCCTTCTCCGTAGTCAAAGGTACTAAGCCGCGATGTAACCCGACTAGGTGAGCCTATTGGATATAATCGCCCTTGCGCGTATTCATCCGCAAATATTAGTCGCTCAGTCTGCAAGTGATACGTTTCGGCAGGCAATCCTCCTACATTGTTTTCAGAAAATGATATTGCCCGTTTACCTACTCCTGCATCTAATCGCCAAGTGAGGAAGTATGCGGTTGTATCGGAATACAAATTATAGTGGGAGTGTGGCTGAGCCGTACTAGGTTCATAGAGTTCAGCATCTAGAGTCCCATCGTTGCGTTGTCCGTAAAAGCGGATGTAATCCTCAGGATTGAAGCGAGCGTCTTGTTGCCCTCGTACCTCAATTGCCTGTTCTACTCCTCTAAAAAAGAGTTGAACACGACGAGGGTCTACCGATACCACTGGAAACCCCGCCTGCTGAAGAGTGGCGTAGTCGAGTTGATAAATGCCATCTCCTCCGATTGAAATTTTGTAGTACTGTTGGTTGTTAACGATCCATTCGTTGCCGAAGCGTTGCGCTTTGGCGCAATGAACAATGAGCAATGAACAATGAACAATGACTGCGATAAGAGCTATAAATAACCTTGGCTTATTCATTCTCTTGCGATTTTCCAAAGCCTAGTTTGAGGGAGAAAACGTGGGAGTAGAGTGATTCGGATTGATCGCCAATATCGGTCAATGCATAATCAATCTGGAGCTTACCTAGCACTACTCCTACTCCAAAATCGGGCTGATACGTTCGGTAGGTGCTGCCGTCGAAGTTTTTCACCAGCTGCACGTTTCCAACTCCGGCTCGGAGAAAGACAATTTTCTCGTAGTTTAACTCTAAACCAACCGAAGGATCAATGGAAGTTATATCCGAACCCACCAGCACATTGCGCTGACCATCAAAAGTGAAAGTAGCATCAACCGTTGCCAGTACGCCTACGCGGTTCTGCCAGAAACGCTGCGATTTTCCAATTCCTAATGTTGCTCGGGGTAGGGTAAGTTCTACCGAATTATCAGGAATCTGATTACCGGTTTGGGTATACACATCAATCACTAATTCGGAATTATGCGACCAGGCGTTAAACGTACCGGTAATATCGTGTAGCATTAACCCAAATTGCCAGCCAGCCAGCCGATACTGTGCTCCCGCATCCAATCCAAAACCCCAGGCATTAGCGAAGTCTCCCACGTTGCGGTGAACCACTTTAAAATTAACCCCCAACTGTAAACGGGGAATTGCTCGTAACCGGCGGGCGTAGGAGAATAGAAAAGCGTAGTCGGCCGCAGAGAAGAAGCGAATGCGGTCGTAATTAATCCGCCCATTGGCATCGTATAAAAAGCGCGTATCGGGAATATCGTCCACCGCAAAGCGAATCACCGATATTCCCAAACTACTTAGCGAATCAATACGAGTAGCGAATCCACCGTAGTCGAAATTAGCGATACCCGCGAAGTACTCAGCGTGCATGAGTGAGGCTTCGTAAGGATTTTCTAAACTGGCCAATCCAGCGGGGTTCCAGTAGCCCGAAGTAACGTCGTTTACCACTGCGGTTTGGGTACCCGCCATGCCTAGTCCTCGGCCACCAATACCAATGGCTAAAAACTCATTACTGTACTTTGGTGTGCGGATTTGAGCTTGCGCAGAAAATGCGAGAAAACTAAAGAGGAAGCAACTCAGAACTTTGAGGCGCATAGAATTAAATTAGCTAATTATCAGCAAGCTAACGTCTTCCCTTTAAAAAATTCTCTAGCGAATAGGTACCGTTACGTAAGTTTATTTATGGCTTAAAAACAACTCTCGGCAACAGAAACTATTGAACTACTAGTGAATTGAACTATGCCAAAAAAGACTTGTTTTTTCCAAAGTAAATCGAGATAGTTAGCTGATGTTGCCAGTGTTAAGAACTATGTGCTTTTTACAGTGATTTAACAGAAAGTTACACCTTACAATTGCAAGTGTTCAGCTTGTACGGGACAGTTACGCAAAAATACCTGCGCTTTAGTATCAAAATTTTCGGTTGACTCGGTCGTGAAATATTTACGGGTTCCTCGTTGGGTGCACCGCCTCGCTATTTCAGGATGTTTTGTTAAATAACGTATCAAGCTGCTAGCGACAATTTCACCCTGGGGGATAAGTCGAATGTGGGGCGGTAAAAACTTACTAATCTGATGTGCTAGGAGGGGGTAGTGCGTACACGCTAACAGAATAGTATCAATACTAGCTGAACGTTGGAGCAGACGATCAACGTGCTGACGGATAAAATATTCTGCCCCCGCCGTATTGTGCTCGTTATTCTCTACCAGTGGAACCCACATGGGGCAAGCTTCCTGGTAGATCGTTACTTCAGGGAAGAATCTACGAATTTCTATTGGATACGATTCTGAGTTAACCGTTCCTTCAGTTGCAAAAATACCTACGTGCCCGCTTTTAGAGTAGCTGCCAATAATTTCAGTAGTAGGACGAATGACTCCTAGTACCCGACGTGAGCCGTTTAGTACCGGTAGATCGCGTTGCTGAATGGTACGAAGCGCTTTAGCCGAAGCTGTGTTGCAGGCTAAAATTACTAAATTACACCCCTGATTGAACAAATGACGCACGCATTCCAGGGTATAATGATAGACTACATCAAAAGAACGAATTCCGTAGGGGTTACGGGCATTATCACCGAGGTAGATATAATCATACTCCGGCAATTGCTTTAGTAACTCCTGAAAAATAGTAAGTCCTCCGTAACCGGAGTCAAATACCCCAATGGGCCCCGCTGGATGATTCATTCTTGATTGCTTGCGTCTGATTACCTGAATTGCACAGCTATCATGCCAGTTTTAGTCGCCGATAGGGCGGTGAGTTTCCCCTTACTTTAACTTTTACTATTTTCGTAGATTAGCTCAAGGTCACGAATTACGTAGCCTTGTGTATCATAAAAACTCGTTTTAGAAGTATGACCCGCATTGTAGCTATAAAGCCCATTCGTTCGGAAGTAGATTGCGATGAAGCAGTTAAGCGCATCGATCAACTTTTAGACATAAACCCTGAACTAGGAACCCCCGAAGAAGATGAGTTGGAAG
>NZ_JBARYM010000152.1:0-1723 GCF_049647865.1 Tunicatimonas sp.
GTGACGATTCTTTAAGTGTAAGTAAATTAACCTTAGATGTTGCCTTTCCTGGCTCAGGCGAATATATAATCACGTTTAGGGAATTCAATCGTAACGCCAATGTAGTCAATATTCCTAATTCGGTAGACACTCCCCTGTACGTAGAATCGAAGTTGATTATCGATCCGCTGCTCTGCAATAGCACTCCTCAACTTTCGGGAGTTGGTAACTACGTAGCGTATACTAATTCTACCTTCACTCAAAAACTAGGTGCCTTTGATCCGGATGGAGATAGTCTATCTTTTGAGCTGGTTACTCCGCAGCAAGATATTGGTGCGCCGGTAGATTCTTATATTCTACCCCTGGATGTTGACTTGCGCTACGCCGATAATCCTACCAATGCCGAAGGGACGGGCCTTCCTACTTTTGAGTTTGATACCAGCGCAGTGGTTTGGGACGCTCCGAATCTTCCTGGCGATTTTGTGGTGGCCCTTCGGGTAAATGAGTGGCGTGAAGTTGACGGAGAGTGGCTGTCTTTAGGCTACGTTACCCGTGATTTTACCATTCAGGTGTGGGATACGGTAAATAATCTTTCTTTTACAGATATCATCACGGCTACTACCGAAGAAGAACGGGATAAACCGAAGGTGCAGCTGTTTCCTAACCCCAACGAAGGAGAATTTACTCTAGAAATCACAGACGATATTTGGCGAGAAGCAACAGCGACTATGCACAACATCATTGGGCAGGAAATCGACCGTCGTAGGGTAGGTCTGGGTGAAAATAGGTACAGTATTCCCGAATACCAGCCAGGTGTCTACGTATTAACGCTTCGCCAAGGAAGCTTTCAAAACGTGACGCGTTTTGTGAAAAGATAATTTCTCCGATAGAGCTAGAAAAACCCACTTAGAAGATGGGCAATACAGTGAGATTCGGTATTTTTCCGCATGAAATTTTCTGCTTCCTTTTTTAGTCTCATACTGGGCGCAACTAACTTATTTTCTCAGAGTGCTTCCGTACCGCTCACCGCTTATCAATCGCACGAACAGTATAAGGAAACCAGCATTATGCATCGTCGTTTTAAGCATAGCGACGTGGAGCCATTGCTGTTAAAACTGCAAGAGCATCCAATATTTGAAGTTACTCCATTAGGCCAATCTATTGAAGGAAGAACGATCTATGATGTTTCTTTCGGAAGCGGAGAAACCACCGTGCTGCTTTGGTCGCAAATGCACGGCGATGAAACCACGGCTACTATGGCCGGATTAGATTTATTCAATTTCTTCGGTCAAAATGATGAGCTTGACCCGTTGCGTGAGCAGATTTTAAGTAAACTGAATATTCACTTTGTGCCCATGCTCAATCCCGACGGGGCCGAGCAGTTTCAACGACAAAATGCGCTGGATATTGATCTAAACCGAGATGCCCTTCGGCTACAGTCGCCGGAATCTCAAATATTAAAACACTTGCGAGATAGCCTTCAAGCCGAATTTGGTTTTAATCTGCACGATCAAAGTGTTTACTATACTGCTGGAACCAACCCCAAGCCTGCTACCATTTCTTTTCTGGCTCCGGCCTATAATTACGAAAAAAAAGTAAACGATGTGCGCAAGCAGGCGTTGCAACTCATTGTACTACTAAACGATGCGATACAAACATTTATTCCCGGTCAAGTAGGTCGCTATAATGATGATTTCGAACCTCGGGCCTTCGGAGATAATATGCAGAAGTGGGGCACTAGTAC
>NZ_JBARYM010000153.1:0-4334 GCF_049647865.1 Tunicatimonas sp.
GCTACAAAGTCGTTCACAAACTTCTCTTTGGAATCTTGGCAAGCGTAGACTTCAGCGATAGACCGTAGCTCAGAGTTTGAGCCGAAGATCAAATCGGTCCGGGTGCCTACCCAACTAAAATCTCCTGTAGCCCGATCACTTCCTTCAAAAACATCTTGCGCATCAGAATTAGCCTTCCATGAAGTTCGCAGGTCGAGCACATTCACGAAAAAGTCATTCGTAAGCGTTTCGGGATTATTGGTAAAAACGCCATGCTGAGACTGATTATAGTTAGCTTTCAATACTCGCATTCCTCCTACCAATACCGCCATTTCAGGAGCAGTTAACGTCATTAATTGCGCCCGGTCCACCAGCATTTCTTCTGCCGATGATGATACATTGTCTTGGTTTCTAAAGTAGTTGCGGAAACCGTCGGCATTGGGTTCAAGAGGAGCAAAGGCTTCGGTATCAGTTTGCTCTTGCGAAGCATCGGTGCGACCGGGAGTAAATGGTACAGTTACATCGTGCCCAGCACCCTTCGTGGCTTTCTCAACAGCGGCACTTCCCGCCAGAACAATTAGGTCAGCCATGGAGATTTCCTTGCCAGACTGGGCATTATTAAATTCCTGTTGAATACTTTCCAGTTTTTCTAACACTTTCGCCAACTGGGTCGGATTATTTACTTCCCAATCTTTCTGAGGAGCTAGGCGAATACGCGCTCCGTTGGCACCCCCGCGCTTATCAGAGTTACGGTAGGTTGAAGCTGATGCCCAAGCAGTAGATACTAGTTCGGATACCGACAGCCCCGAGTCAAGAATCTTGTTCTTTAGATCAGCAACATCCTGATCGTTTACTAACTCATGCGAAACCGCCGGAACGGGGTCTTGCCAAATCAAATCTTCTTCGGGTACTTCCGGGCCGAGGTAGCGGGCTTTAGGACCCATATCGCGGTGGGTCAGTTTGAACCAGGCACGAGCAAAAGCATCAGCTAGCTGATCAGGATTCTCATGAAAACGCCGAGAAATCTTCTCGTAAGCTGGATCTTCCTTGAGCGCAATATCGGTAGTTAGCATGAAGGGAGCATGACTCCTCGATGAATCGTGGGCGTCAGGTACCGTACCCGCTCCTGCACCGTCTTTGGGTCTCCATTGGTGAGCACCGGCGGGGCTTTTGGTTAATTCCCAATCGTACTTGAACAAGTTCTCAAAGTACAGGTTACTCCATTCGGTAGGCTTTTGTGTCCACGCACCTTCAATACCGCTAGTGATGGTGTCACCCGCGTTACCCGTACCGAACGTGTTTTTCCATCCCATCCCCATTTCTTCAATGCCAGCTCCTTCTGGCTCAGCACCAACGTACTCTACCGGGTCGGCCGCTCCGTGGGTTTTACCGAAGGTATGTCCGCCGGCAATCAGTGCCACAGTTTCTTCGTCGTTCATGGCCATACGACCGAAGGTTTCGCGAATGTCGCGCGCTGCTCCAATCGGATCAGGGTTTCCGTTGGGGCCTTCTGGGTTCACATAGATCAAGCCCATGTGCGAAGCTCCCAATGGGTTCTCCAGTTGATTATCTTCGGCAGTGCCCCCGTTGTAGCGTTGCTTGTTGCCCAGCCACTCACCTTCAGCTCCCCAGTAGATGTCTTCTTCTGGTTCCCAAACGTCTTCGCGTCCGCCACCAAAGCCAAAAGTTTCAAAGCCCATTGATTCTAGCGCACAATTACCGGCTAAGATCATTAAGTCAGCCCAAGAAAGTTTTTGACCGTACTTCTGCTTAATGGGCCACAGCAGTAACCGAGCTTTGTCTAAGTTAGCATTATCGGGCCAACTGTTCAGGGGAGCGAAACGTTGAGTTCCGGCACCACCACCACCGCGACCATCGGCAATACGGTAGGTGCCCGCACTGTGCCACGCCATACGAATAAAGAACGGACCGTAGTGACCATAATCGGCGGGCCACCATTCTTGAGAGTCGGTCATCAAATTATAAAGGTCTTGCTTAACTGCCTTCAGATCAAGGCTCTTAAACTCCTCGGCATAATCAAAATCTTCGCCCATCGGGTTGGAAAGCGAAGAGTGCTGACGAAGGATGGTTAAGTTGAGCTGGTTGGGCCACCAATCACGATTAGAAGTACCGCTTCCAGCAGTGAATTTGGTAGGGCCGCCCATGAATGGGCACCTACTTGATTCGTTCACATCCCAAACTTTGTTATTAGTATCCTCTGGGGTGTTACGATGTTGGTTGTTTTCCATATAGTTAAAAGGTTTTCGATTATTCAACGTAACAAACTTACCATAATCGTTATTGATAAATGCTATAAATCCTATTGATAAAATCTATTTAATTATAAACAAAGCCTATGAATTACTTTGAGTATTAAATACTATAAAATCAGCTTCGTATATTTATACTTAGTACAGTTTTGACCCTAGATATTTCTAGTCGCACAGAGTATAATTGTTGTATTTGGAGTTGATTTTAAATTATTAAATTTTGCTCCCGAGTGAGATTCAGACGATCAACAATATGGAGATGAGTGCCTTAGACAGAATTTAACGCTCCAATTCACTGTAACCGAAAAGGACTTTTGATGGGTTCATAAACGAACCGCTAACTGATTACTAATGCGGTAGCTTTTCCCGAAAGTACCCGTACACCCAGGTTCCTACAATAGCACTAACCAGCGGTACCAGAATAATACTAAATCCGTTACCAACGAGCGCAAACAGTGGGCCAGGACAGGCTCCGGTTAGTGCCCAACCTAAGCCGAAAATAATTCCGCCCAGCAATGTGCCAGTATGAAATTTCTTAGGTTGTAGTACAATCTTTTCACCATCGACGGATCGAAGGTTCAGTCGGCGAATCAGAAAAACGGAAATTATACCGACCACTACCGCCGAGCCAATTACACCGTACATGTGAAAGGACTCAAAGCGAAACATCTCCTGAATGCGAAACCAAGAGATTACCTCAGCCTTCGTGAGTACGAATCCAAAAAAGGCACCAAGTAGTAAGAATTTCAGGTAGTATGACAATACAAAAGTGGTTTCCGAAACTTTTTCCGGACTTTTATTTAGTGTAGAAGGAGTCATTTGTTTATGATTTTAGAACAGTAAGGGAAGAATAAAGTAAGTAGCGGTAAGTCCTCCGATAAAAAACCCAATGACGGCTACCAGCGAGGGCCACTGTAGATACGATAATCCCATAATGGCATGGCCCGAGGTGCATCCTCCGGCGTAGCGGGCTCCGAAGCCTACCAAAAATCCACCCACTACCATTAAAATTATACCTTGAAAAGTGAGTAGGTTGTTCCAAGAGAAAATGTCAGTAGGAACTAAACCATTGAACTCTACTACGCCCAATGCTTGAAGCTGAGCGGTAGTCTCTTCGGTAATCTGAACTGGTTCGGTAGATGAAATAAAGAAACTTGCCAATGTACCTCCCAGCAGAATACCTACTACAAAAACCAGGTTCCAACGCTCAGCTTTCCAATTGTAATGAAAGAACGGAATTTTTAGGGGAGCGCAGGCGGCACACATATGCCGTAGTGAGGAAGAAATACCAAACTGTTTGTTAGCCAGTAACAATAACAACGGGACCATAAGTCCGATTAAAGGGCCCGCAACATACCAGGGCCAGGGTTCGTATAAAAATGCTTGCATAGTGTTGATAAAATATTTACATATTAAAATATGAAAATCTATTCATGTGTGCTAGTAAATTTTTTTTAGATCACAGCCTGACACTTGTCCATACACGCTAATACACCGGTAACTTCTCGCATATTCAGTTGATAAAATACCTTTTTACCGTCGCGTTCGCTCGACAGAATTCCTTTTAGCTTCATGTTAGTAAGATGGTGCGATGTTAGCGACTGCTCGGAACCCAAGGCTTCGGTGATTTCGTTTACCATCATCCGGTCGCGTTTCGATAGTAAGTCTACAATCGCAATACGCAACGGGTGAGCGATAGTCTTCAGAATGAAGGCCACTTTCTCTAATTTTTCCGGATTAATAGTTGGTACCGATTGAGTCATATCTACTTTACGTAATTATATGAAGATATGTTCATATAACTAATAAAATCTTCTTCGTATCACAAAACATCCAGCATTTTCTTTAATAATCGGTGCTGGACAACCGTAGACCGCCGATACATTTCAAAGCCAACTATGCTGATGAATATCACAACTAAGACTACCGCGATGTACCAGTACGGATGATAGAAGGTGAGAAATGTAGGTAGGGTTGAAAGAGCTATCAAGAATACAGACGTTTGAGGAATGGTGTTAATAGAAAAGATTGAGAACGCCTTAATGGGCCGGGGCAACCGAAGCGAGGTAAGAAAACCCCCGGCTC
>NZ_JBARYM010000154.1:0-3256 GCF_049647865.1 Tunicatimonas sp.
ATCCTATCTCCCGACGAATTGGCTGGCAAACCAAAAACAAACCATTTATTCTGGAAAACCGGTTGATCGTACCGCTCTACTCCGATGGGCTAGAGTCTTCATTATTCGCTTTTACCGATGATTATGGTAAGCATTGGCAATTTAGTAATCCGGTCGTTGGTGGCATTGGTATTCAGCCAACTATTGCTCAACAGCAAGATGGCACATTGGTAGCTTACCTACGAGACAATGGTCCGCCTCCTCAACGAATGCAACGAACTATTTCTACTGACCGGGGGACAACTTGGACAATTGCGAAAGATAGTAATTTGCCCAATCCTGGAGCTGGTCTCGATATAGTAACATTAACTACAATCGAATGGCTCATCGTTTATAATGATAATGAAGACGGTCGCCATAGTTTAGCCGTATCACTCAGCGATGATGAAGGTGAAAGCTGGCAGTGGACGCGGCACCTGGAGCAAGATGAGCGTGGCGAACAAGCAACACATAGCCACTACCCTGCAATTATACAAGGAGCAGATGGCCAGATACACGTGGTTTATAGCTACCATCGGCACGATCAGGAGCAAGCAGCTAAAACTATTAAGTACGTTTCTTTCTCACCGGAATGGGTAAAACAAGTTCACCCGTAATGGTTTTGATACTGTTCTAAAGAGGAGACATGGTACTTAGCAATTGGTAAGGGGTGTACGACAATTTTGCAATGGGTTAATTGGGATGGCAGATCAGGTCTTTGACGAGCTTCCACCGCCCGCTTTTGTTCAGACACCTCAGAGTTGCCATCTGTTGGGCTCCCTGAATAGTCCACCGTTGCCCAGAAAGCTTCATGCGGTGCTGTATGACATGACGATGGGCCGCTTCCATCGGCCCGGAACCGATTAATAAGTGTTGATCCCGATACGTTTTATAGCGCATTCTAGACAAATTGTTCTCGTAGTAGGTAAGCAAACTACGCTGTAGTTGTCGGGCTTTTCCTTGGCAAGTCATCATACTAACGTTAGCCACTACCACCGGGGCTTGATCCGCAAAGAACAAGTCTTCTTGCTCTTCTATCCATGCTGAACGCTCAATCGGATCTTTGATAGTTTCCTTAGCAAACTCACAGAGTTTTTCTTTGCAATGATAGTAATCTAGGATTTGAACACTGTCGGGATAATGCGTTGCTACCTGATCCCATATCCAACGCGCCCCATCAGCAATCCATACTAAATCAGACAAACTATCCGTAAGCGGTAGTAGCTTATTAAAAAAAGCACGATAGCCACCCAGATGAGCTACGTAGTCCGAATGGTGGATCATACTACGGGTAGTACTTTGAGCGAAATGATCTTGGTCGGCGAACAAGCGGGCTAGTTTCATCTCCTTCCAATCGTCTTCCCGGGTTAGTACCATACCACCATCTACCATTGCATAGTGTAACCGCTCATCCACCCTGCACAACGCATCGGCTTGCTGCGCTTGCCATTCCCCAGCTAATTGTCCGTAGCAATGACACAAGCGCTCTAACTGTTTGGCCGTTACCTGGGTACCCATAAGCTTTTCTATCACTTCACTGGCTTGTTCAAAAACCTGTTGTTGTCCCATATATACACACTGTGCTTGCCAATAAGCAGTCATACGGAAGCCCGCCGGGGTAGTGCAGAGAACATGCCGTTTGGGTACACTGATCTTCCCATACCTACTCTGCGGCCGCCGCCTTTAGGTTTGCAGTGTAGTAAAATTCTAAGAAAGCAATTGTTGCTATTGAGCTGTGAATATGTGGGCAACTTGATAGAGTTGTCCATATATTCACGGCTTGACCACCAGCCTAAGTGAACTACGGACGCCGCCAAGTTAAGACTTATCCCGCGATTCAGACTTAGGCTGGTTTTATCAAGACAAGCTTCAAATAGAAATTCAGGTGAAGGCTAAGTGCCCTAGACCTATTATAAGGTTTTGCAAGTGTCTTGATTATTAACTAACCACTAAACTCCAAGGTATGAATTATTCGTTTTTCGTTGGTATCGACATCAGCAAAAAGACGCTGGACTTTGCCGTCAGAGACCGAAATGGGCTTCTTTTTCACATCAAGATGGACAACTCAATGGCTGGTCTCAATCAGTTCAAACAAGAGTGTTTAGCGGAGAACATCAATCTTCGGCAGTGTCTGATCTGTTGCGAGCACACGGGTGTGTACAGCCAAAATATTTTGGCTTTAGCTACCGAAAATGACTTTTCCCTTTGGCTAGAATCTTCCCTAAGGATTAAACGATCACTAGGGCTTCAACGTGGTAAAAGCGACAAAATTGATGCAATTAGGATTAGCGAGTATGCTTTCCGCTATTCTGATCAAGCAACTCTCTGGCAACCTGAGCGGCAGAAAATCAGTAAGTTACGTCAATTAGTTTCCTTGCGTAAAAGATTACTCAATGCTAAAAACACCCTTAGAGTCCCTTTGGACGAAGTGGCTGACTTTCAGGACAAGAAGCTTCAAAAGGAAATGGAAAAGCTCAATAGAAAGCCCATTGAGGCACTGGAAAAACAAATCGCAGACGTAGAGAAAAAGATCAAGGTTCTCATCAAGGAAGACGATTCACTTAAGCATCTCTTTGAGATAGTTACCTCAGTGGACGGAGTAGGTGAAGTGGTTTTCTGTGAGATGGTGATTGCAACCAATGAGTTCAGGCTCTTTAGCTGTCCTAGAAAATTCGCCTGTTACTCTGGGATAGCGCCCTTCGAGCACAGTTCCGGAACTAGTATTCGGGGCGGTACTCGAGTAAGCCATCTGGCTAACAAACAGATGAAGAAACTATTGCATATGGCAGCTCTATCGGTCGTCTCCGGCAAGGGTGAGATGGCTAATTATTACCACCGAAAGGTAGAGCAGGGTAAGAATAAGATGCTGGTCTTAAATTCGGTGCGCAACAAAATCATCCACCGCGTATTTGCTTGCATCCGAGACAACCGAAAATATGAAAAAAACTATACACCCGCGCTTGCATAAACCATAGAAATCGCGGTAGACTTTTTTTTTCGCTTATCGCTCTCTTGGCCTACCGACTGCTGGAGCAGTTCCCTTCCCATTTGCTGCATAAATTCGTCAAACGAACGCTCGTACTCATAAGCACTCGTCTGACCTTCCTGACTAGCAGCCCAGGCATCATACTGTTTAGAAAACATAGCCATGACTTCTTCTTTCTTATCTGCTGATTCCATATCTTTTTCTCAGCAATTTAAACACTAGTTCGCTAACTTACACTTTTGTCGTACACCC
>NZ_JBARYM010000155.1:0-6938 GCF_049647865.1 Tunicatimonas sp.
AGCTGGTAAGAGAGCCGCTCTCAAAAAATTGAGCAACTGGTTCGTCTCGTTCGTCGTCCAGAAAACCCGGCAGACGAGTAGTACCGTAGGACGGGCGCACCGCAAAGGTTAGCAGCGGTAAATACGCTGAATACGTGGCTCGAAACTGCCGACTCCAGAGCTTAAACGGATACGCCAGCGAAGTAGTGGGACTGAGCGATACGTACAGACTGGTATTAAATGCATTATTGCTAAAGTTCGAGAAATCCCATAGCGTATAAAGCGTATTAACTGAACCACCGACAAACCACTGAAGACGATCCTGCCAAATATTCTTAATCCGTTTTTGATAACTGTAATTCCCTTCAATACGAAAGTAGTTGACATCAGCAAATTCAAAGGCAAAGGCTGACATTTGTCCATAGTCGAATCGCAGGTCAATATGCTGTAGTTTGCTGCTATCTTTTCGAAAGTGAAACCCACCCACTACTGACGCGGCATGTCCCTGGTAGCGAAGGGAAGAAAAGCCTTTGTCAAGAAATTTAGGCAGAGTATAGCCTACTCCAATATTAAACGAACGAAATTTTTCCTGAGCTTGGGTCGGATTGGTTGATAGGAAAAGAAAAATTGGCAGCAGGAAGTAGCGTACTAACTTTTTTAAATCCCCCTTACCCCTTTTAAAAAAGAGGGAATTATCTTCGTAGTTTACGCGACCTGGAAGCATCAATTTAGAGAAGTGTATACTTTTATACTCCCCCTTAGAAAAAGGGGGCTGGGGGGATTTTTCCATAACCTTCCAAAAGTATTTTATAATGATGAACATGCGTTCATAGAGATATTTCTATTTGATTCTGTAGAATATCATCCATTGTTTCTCGCTGGCGGATCAGTTTAGCTTCGCCTTGGTATATGAGTACTTCGGCTGGCCGCAAACGAGAATTATAGTTAGAAGCCATGCTAAACCCGTAAGCACCTGCATTTTTTATTGCTAAAATATCACCAGCGCGTACTTGGGGAAGCATTCGGTTCTCGGCAATAGTGTCAGTTTCGCAGATGTAACCCACTACTCGATACGACTGAAGCGATCCCGCCGGGTTAGTAATATTAACGATCCCGTGGTAAGCATCGTACATCATAGGGCGTAATAAGTGATTCAGCCCAGTATCAACGTGAACGAAATTAATTCCTGGATTTTCTTTTACAACCGTAACCTTGGTCAACAGATAACCACTATCACTAACAATATATTTTCCCGGTTCAAACCACATCTCTAACTCCCGACCGTATTCTTGACAGAACTCTCGGAAAGATTCCTCCATAATTTGAGCCAGCGGAGGAATATCGGTAGCAATGTCGCCTTCTTTGTAGGCCACTTTAAATCCGCTACCGAAATCAATGAACTGCAAATCTGAAAAATACTGAGCAGCGGCATACAAGCGTTGAGCACCCTCAACAAATACTTGAGGATCTTTAATGTCCGAACCCGTATGAATATGTAAGCCATTAATCACAATTCCGTACTCCTCAACAATTTCTACCACCAAGTTGAGCTGCGATAGCGCGATACCGAATTTTGATTCATTATGACCAACAGAAATTTTCTCGTGTCCGCCCGCCCGGATATCCGGATTCAGCCGAATGCAACTGGGAACCGAATTACCGTACTGCTTGCCAATATACCGCAATAGTGATAAGCTATCTACGTTTATTTGCACTCCTAAAGCTACCGCTTCATCAATTTCAGCGAATGGTACGCCGCTGGGCGTATACATAATTTGTTGAGCCGAAAAACCTGCTTTTAATCCAATCCGTGCTTCTTCAATAGAAACTACATCCAGGTCAATACCCTGCTGACGAATGAGTTTCAGTATCGAGATGTTGGTTAAAGCTTTAGCCGCGTACTTGAACTTTACTTTTGGGTACGTAAACGCGCTTCTTAGCTGCTCAATCTGACGAATAATAACGTCGGCATCATATAGGTAAAGCGGGGTGCCAAACTGTTGGCAAACCTGTTCCAGATCAACTCCCTGCGGAGAAAGATTAGTTGGTACGGCTTCGGTGGTAGAAGTAGAGAAAGACATAAATGAAATATTCAGAACCGTGAAGATACAACAAGATTTGAGAATAGCGGATGGATTTTAGAAACTTACGGGCATTTTTACGTAGATGGTATAAACTACTAAACCTAGCCTAGCAGATGCAAGTTTTCAAGTCAAAGATTGGATACGAATTACTCATACCGATTACGTTAATTGTTGGGGCAATACCCATTTGGGTGATCGTTGACGGTGCTCCAGTAGAAGCAATTGTAGTAGTAAGTCTGATTATACTAGTAACGTACGCTTTCGTATTGTACATTCTATTAGGAACAACTTATACTATCATTGACAACCGCTACCTAACCGTGAGAAGCGGATTTACTAAGTATAAACCGATTGCGATCGGTACCATTAAAGCCATTTTCAAAACAAACAATCTTACTTCATCACCAGCTCCTTCTTTTGATAGAATAAAGATTTATTACGGAAACGGGAACTCAATAATAATCTCTCCTAAAGACAAGCAGAAGTTCGTAAGCGCACTAAAAAACATTAATCCTGGGATCTCATATCAACCAAAATAAATACTATTTATACCCGACGATTCAATTTAATGCAATAACCATAAGTTTTGTCAAAGAAGAATTTCAATCAACATACTATTAGCAGCTCCAACATGAAAATGATTGTGAATGAAGTATTTCAGAGCCGAATGTCAGACTTTCAACAACAGGCGCAGGTACTTCGCCGAAAATATAATCAGGTTTCAACCCTACGGATTATTTTCTTCGTAGTGGCTATCATTGGCCTCGTCTATCTGGCGAATGCCCGACTTACTGAATTTTTCATTGCTACATTAATAGGATCAGCAATCGGCTTTGTTTTCATTATCCGATGGCACCAGAACATTAAGCAAACCTACGAACATACTAAGCGTTTAGCGGTGATTAATCAAGAAGAACTACACCGACTAAATTATCAACTTCATTCGTTTGATACTGGCTCCATGTATCAAGACCTTCGCCACCCTTATTCCGGCGATTTAGATGTATTTGGTGAGCATTCACTATTTCAACTCATCAATCGTAGTGCTACCCGGAAAGGGAAAGACTTCTTAGCCGATTGGCTTTGCCAACCCACTGCTAAGCCGGAGATTGAAGCTCGGCAAGAAGCCGCGGAGGAATTAAAGGATCAATTGGATTGGAGACAAACTCAGCAGGCCCACGGACGCCAGGTCAATACTACGCAGGAAGAGATTCAGCAACTACTAGCTTGGGTCTCTTCCCCACCAGCGATTAACGATGATTGGCGAGGTCTTTACCGATTTCTTCAAGTTACATTTAGTATTTCGGCAGTCCTGTTCATTGTGCTAGCTTTTGTTCTTCCTTCATTAGAATGGTACGTTCCAGCGTCATTTATTATATTAAATATGGTTGGAGTTGCCAGTACGGCAAAAGCGGCAGAGAAAGTCCACCGGCAAACGAACAAAAGTGTAAGCACACTAAAGGCGTACCGGCATATGATGGAGGGCGTAGAACAACAAACCTTCCGCTCTGCTAAATTGCTATCGCTACAAAACGAGCTAAGAAGTGAAGGAAAATCAGCTTCGGACTCAGTAAAGGAGTTAGGTTATATTCTATCAAACTTTGATGCTCGAGGCAATATGATGTACCACGTTCTGAATGTGATTTTTCTGCTGGATGTGTACTGGCTACTACGAGCCGACCGCTGGAAAGCTCGAACGAAAGATCATATTGAGGGCTGGCTCAACAGCATGGGTGAGATAGAAGCACTGGATAGCATTGCCAGCTTTGCCTTCGCCCAACCGGATTTTACTTTTCCCACCATTTCGGATGAACGTCACTACATTCGTACTGAAGCAATGGGGCACTGCCTAATTCCTCCTAAGCAGCGAGTAAACAACGATTTTACTATGGCGGGGCAGGGTACCATTAATATTATTACTGGGTCGAATATGTCGGGAAAAAGCACTTTTCTGCGGACAATAGGCACCAATATGGTGCTGGCTCTCACTGGGGCACCAGTCTGTGCCCGACAGTTTGAGGTAGCCGTTATGCAGGTATTCAGCAGTATGCGTACCCAAGATTCGTTGGAAGAAAATGTATCGTCGTTCTACGCCGAACTACAACGGTTGCGCCAGTTGCTCACTATGCTGGAAGCCCCTCAATTACCCGTACTATTTATGCTTGATGAAATTCTGAAAGGAACCAATTCTCACGACCGCCACCACGGCGCGGCTTCGCTGATAAAACAACTGGGTAAACTGGAAGCTTCTGGCTTTGTGTCTACTCATGATCTGGAATTAGGAAAGCTAGCGGACGAGCTGCCTAGCTTGCGTAACTACAACTTTACCAGCACTATTGAAGGCGACGAGATTATTTTTGACTATCGATTGCACGACGGCGTGTGCCGCAGCTTTAATGCTAGTAAGCTAATGGAGAAAATGGGGATTGCTATTGAAAAGAAGCAACAGCAAGATTCGGTAGAATGAATGAAGTGCTAATAATCACGGGAGCCTGCGGAGTGGGGAAAACAGCTACCGCTCGGGTTTGGGCCAAAGCCAAACAAGGAGTAGCCATTGAAACCGACTACTTCACCGAATGGATTTACGATGATAGCCTAGAACGATTTACCCGAGAGGAAGAAAAGTTGGTAGCAAATTTAAGTTTAGTAACTGCAAAAGAGTACTTGGCTCAAAAAATGCCCGTAGCTATTGAAGGTGTATGGAGTCCTTATGGTTTAAGCCTACTTCATTCCGGACTTAAAAAGAAGGCTAAGAATGCCAAGTTAAAATTTGTCTGGCTCTATTGCGAAATCAGTGAAAACCACCGGCGAGACGAACTTCGGGTTTCAGAAAACCAGATGAAGCAACGGGTTGATATTGTAAGTCAACAACTACAAAGCTACCACTGGGAAAACTATGTTCACCACATCGACACAACTTATTTAACTCTTCCCGAAACGCTTGCTGCTATTGAGTCAAAATAGATGTAGTGATGGATGCTAAGGTGCTAAGGTGGCTAGGTTGTTTGCTGTATATATTTCTCATGAACACACTAACACCTGCGCACATCAACACAATCAACTATAACACTAATTTATCATTGTGTATCCTGAAAGAAATCTTTAATTTTGAGATATGCTGGGGTGGCGGAACTGGTAGACGCGCACGTTTCAGGTGCGTGTGAGGTAACACTCGTGCGGGTTCGACTCCCGCCCTCAGCACTACCTATCCGGCGATCATAGGAGTTGAATGGAAACTAAAGTCTACAACTCTGAATTCTACTCTGCGGTTGAGTTGATGGCTTTGAGTATCGCAAGGTGCATTATTGGAACACTTGTTTCGTAATTTCTTCTCACCGTAGTACTGAAGCATGACTTGGTTGGTATTTACCCCTTGCTGAGCTAAATATTGTTGTACCCGACTGGCCCGCCTTTTTGATAGCTGCATATTGTAGTTGTTTGACCCGCGACTATCGGTATGAGCATCAAGATAAATCGTTAAATTGGTGTGCTTAGTAAGCACTGCCGCCAGCTTACGCAGTTCGGCAGAAGCATTTTTTCGTACGCTTGCTTGGTCGAAGTCAAAATAAACGGTATTAATTACGGTAATAGATCGGACCGGTACCCCTTCCTGAAAGAATATTTCATCCATTTTTTCTTCTAACCCTTTTTCAGCACCGACGGATGCATCTGAGCGAAACAAAGAAATCCGCTTATCACCTTGTACTAAATAATTTTGATTGTCTATCTGCTCAAACTGATATATTTCACCGTCTATACTTACCAGTATATCACCCTTATTGTCGTGACGATCAAACACAATCACATACATTGCCTGAATAGCTTCAGTATTTTGGAACAGAAATATTTCTACGGTATTATCTTCGCTCACTAGTAATTGATCAGTATGGATAGGGAGGAACTCCCAGGGCTCACCATTCAAAGTTCCGGTAACGTTCCATACCGATCGATTGTCCGTTATAATTTTTACATTCCCATTAAAATCCGTTACCATTGAGCGCCTTTCGCTGGTTCTTTGATTATCTAAAAAGACTTCAACATTGGGAATAGGTTCGTTGCTATCCCAATCAACAACTCGTATGATGAGCGCCACGGGACTGATGACAAAGTCCTTCACTTCAACGGTTTCATCCTCTTGGGATAGGAATATATCAATAGTATTATCCTGGTCAGCTAGCAAATGGCTGGTATGAATAGGGATGAAATCCCAAGGCTTGCCACTCAAGGTTCCTGTAACGCTCCATACCGAATGATCATCCGTAATAATTCTGGCTTTGCCTTCCTCGTTTGTAGTCAGCGACTGTATTTTACCGCTACTTTGATGTTCCAGGTAAACCTCAACATTCGGAATGGCTTCATTCGTGTTCCAATCTACAACCCGTACCGTAAGTGAAATAGGACTGATAACGAAGTCTTTCACTTCAACGGTTTCATCCTCTTGCGACAGGAATATATCAATGGTGTTATTTTTATTTACTAGTAACTGATTGGTATGGATAGGAAGAAACTCCCACGGTTTGTTATTTAAGGTTCCGGTGACATCCCAAACCGAGCGGTTGTCTGTAATAACCTTAGCTTTACCTTCCCTATTGGTGACCAACGATTGTTTTTCGCTGGTTTGCTGATGCGTCAAGAATACTTCAACATTGGGAATAGGTTCGTTGCTATCCCAATCAATAACTCGCACAATGAGCGCTACGGGACTGATCACGAAGTCCTTCACTTTAACGGTTTCATCCTCTTGAGATAGGAATATTTCTACGATATTGTCTTTGTCTACCAGCAGTTGATCAGTATGAATTGGGAGAAATTCCCACGGTTTGTTATCTACATTTCCTGAAACATTCCACACTGAGTGATTGTCCGTAACAATAT
>NZ_JBARYM010000156.1:0-2728 GCF_049647865.1 Tunicatimonas sp.
GTGCAACGGAGCCAGTGCTACCACCATCTGAATAGTAGAGCAGTTGGGGTTCGCAATAATCCGGTCTTCTTCGGTCAGCACATTGGCATTCACCTCCGGTACTACTAGTTTATTAGCGGGATTCATCCGCCAAGCGGAAGAATTGTCCACCACAAAAGCACCCATTTCGGCAAATTTGGGCGCGTACTCTAGCGAAGTGGAACCTCCCGCTGAGAAAATAGCAATATCCGGCTGAGCTGCAATAGCATCTTCCATACTCACGACCGGATAGGATGCACCTTTAAATTCAATGGTCTTCCCTACTGACCGGGCCGAAGCAACCGGAAGCAGTTCGTCGAGTGGAAAATTGCGTTGCGCTAAAACATTTAGCATTTCGGTACCCACCAATCCGGTAGCACCCACTACAGCTAATTTCATAATTTGATGATTTGCAGATAAAACTATCCGGCAAATATACTGGCACCGATACTTAAATGTTGCCTGTTCCGGCTTTTTTTTGTTCCGAATCTTCAAAACTACTATTGCTGAGTAAGGTTATCTGTACTATGGAAGCTAATAGCAAACCTGCCAATAAGATCACCAAAGAATCTCATAACCAGTCTTCGGAAGAGAAAATCAATATTGGCATTAATCGGTTAGAAGGTCAGTTCGGGCGACAAAAGCGTTTCTCTAGTAAACCACCCATTGACCAGCTAATTTCTACTATTTTATCGCAGCGGACTAATTATGCAAACGAACGTAAGGCATTTGAGCAAATGCAGCAGCGGTTTGGTTCCTGGGAGAATATTATGAACGCTCCGGTAGAGGAACTAACCGAAGCCATTGCTTCTTCCAACTACCCTGATGTGAAAGCTCCTCGCATTAAAACCACGCTCCGCCGGATTTACGAAGAGCGCGGTAACTTTGATCTGAGCTTTCTGGCCAATATTCCGGTAAAAGAAGCGATGGATTGGCTGATGCAGTTTGAAGGGGTGGGCCATAAAACGACTACTTTTTTGCTGTTGTTCACCTTTCGCAAACCGGTATTGCCGGTAGATACGCACGTCCACCGGGTTTCCCAACGACTCGGTATTATCGACCAAAAGACCAATCAGGCGAAAGCCCACACCGTGCTGCTGGATTTGCTGCCCGAAGATGCCGACGAACTGTTGAATTACCACAAACTATTCTTCAAACATGGTCAACGGGTGTGTACCTGGAGCTACCCGCGCTGCCGGGAGTGTATCCTTACTGATATTTGCGATTATTATCAGGCTAAAAAAGCAATATAATCTAGAAGCGTATTATCGATTAATGTTCTCCAAAATACCAGTATCTCTTCTAATAGATTTATCTGTCTTTCGTTCTTTTCGCTTCTCTATTAGAAAAGCGAGAATCAGCCCATTGAAGTAAGCAAAGAGTAGTAGTCCAATCTTATTTAACACTACAGTTGCAATAATTCCGCCGGGGCTTTGCGCTTGAGCTATACTAACTTTCGCGTTCAGAACATTCAAGGTAGCCCACCAAAGTGCTTCTGGTGCGGTAAAAATATTAGAAGAGTAGCCTCGCTCAAATTCTATAATAAGGCTCGCAGATAGTGAAAAGGTAATAAATGTGAATAGGAAGATAATCAGGGACAGACTTTGTATCCTGCTTTGTTCTATAGTGTTGAAAAGAATTCTCGCTGACTTTATTGATCGAAGAAAACGAACGATTCGGACTACTCTTGACAGCCTGCCCCACCGTAATGGATCAACAGCAGGGATAGAAGAAATGAGATCAACCCAACCCCATTTCATAAATTCTTTCTTGGATTCTGCTCTATAGAAGTTCACTCCAAAATCAGTCAAAAATATTAGGCATATAATCAAATCAATTTGTTGAATAACTCGCTTAGTTTCAGCATCGGTTATAAAGAAAGATTCTACAACCAACATGCCGAGAACGTATATGCTAAGAAATAGCAACAGAATTTGATAAAGGGCCGACTTGTTCTCACGCATAGAATAGCTATTAAAGCTGGATATCTTAAAAAAACTGAATATGAAGGTTAGTGAACATACAAATTGCGAACCACTCACCTTCCTTCTTGCGTTCATTGAGCAATGAAAGCGGGGATAATCTTACTTATCGGTATCACGCTACTGGCCTGTACTAAAAAAACGGAGCAGGAACTGTTTGTAGAGCGAGCAGCGCAGGTATATAATCTGTACGATGAGGAAGGCAATTTGGTGGATTACGACGAGGCTATGGAGCGGTTTCATAATTACGCTCGTTCGTACAATGAACGCGGAGTATCCATGTTTAAGGAACAGTTGTACGGTCAGGCACTAGAAGATTTTACTCAGGCTCTGAAGTACGATAAAAATTATGCGGCCGCTTATTGCAACCGCGGTTACGTATACGCCAAGCGGGAAGAGTACCGATCGGCCTTAGCCGACCTGAACCAAGCGTTAAAGATTAATCCTAAGTACGCCAAAGCCTATCAGCACCGAGCTTGGGTAAAGCAGAAGCTAGGCTATCCGCTAGAAGCCGTGAAAGATGCCAGCCGGGCATTAAAAATCACTCCGCGCAACGCAGAACTTTACCTGCTGCGAGCCGCCAATCACTATCGGCTGGAAAATAATCTGGAAGCATTCACTGATGCGCTGATTGCCCGCCGCCTAAAAAACAAAAATGCCCAGCGGCTACTTGATCGCATTTCTAAGGAACACCCCGAAATTCCGAAGGCTATTTTTTCGGCTCATCG
>NZ_JBARYM010000157.1:0-1629 GCF_049647865.1 Tunicatimonas sp.
AAGAAACGCTTTTTGAGATACGCCGACTATCAAAGCAAAACAGTAGAAGACATCTTCAGTCCACAACAACGTGAAGGGGCTATCAAACATGATGCTTACGTTCTGGAAAGTAGTGTGTTTTACAACCATGGAGGACATTTTAGCAGAAAATCACTACCCACCGAAGTTCAGTTATCACCTGTTCAAACTATTAAGGTTCAAGATATGAATAACGATGGGCAACTAGATTTGCTATTGGGAGGCAACTTTCGGGGAGCTAAGCCTGAGGTAGGTCAATACAACGCTAGTTACGGAGCACTATTAGTTAATCAGGGCGAGAATTGGAAGGTGGTAAGCGCATCGGAAAGTGGGCTAAGTGTAGAGGGTGAAGTTAGACATTGGGCATTGTTGCCGCGAACAGAAGATACGCTTTGGGTAGCGGTCAAGAACAATGGGCCACTGGGCATTTTTAAAAAGGAAAGTCAGAACACCCTGTTAAATAAATAAAATAATACTCATGAAGAAGTATCTATTAGTAGTAGTCCTATTGGTACTTATAGTAAGCAGTTGTTCCAAAAAAGATAAATACGAACAGTGGGTTGATCACGAGCTAGCTTCCGGTGTACGACAAGATAGCTTGTTTTTAGGAATTGGGTTTGGTATGACATCTAAAAAATTTTTCGCTCACTGCTGGGAGTTAAACAAACAGGGTGTAATTCGCCAAGGTCTAGGAAAAGCCTCGGTAGAGTATCGTCTGGACGACGAGCTAAAATACCCGGCCACCATGAATTTCTATCCAAATTTTAACGAAAATACTATCTACGAAATGCCGGTAAGGTTTAAGTATGAAGCTTGGGCTCCCTGGAACAAACCGCTTCAGGCTGATAGCCTACAATTGGACGTACTTAGCCTGATGCAAGATTGGTACGGAGAGCAATTTATGGATGTAACGCATCCTATTCACGGAACAGCTTACATAAGAGTAGACGGCAACCGCCAGATTAGCATCTTTAAAAAAGATGAAGCAGAAGTGATGGTTATGTTTACGGACTTAACTGTTGAAAAGGATGATGAAGAAGCGGATGAATGATTCTAATGATAAAAAGTATGCAAAGTGCATAATAAGCTTACTTTACTGATAGTGCTTAGTATGACATTCTTATCAGAATGTACCCATAAAGAACCGTACTATGCAGCACCTGCAGAATTGAACGTCTATGTACAAAAGTTTATAAAGGAAGGTAGAAAACGAGGCTTTAATCTGAACCTAGAACAGGAAGCGATAGTGCTTGAATTTGGCAATTTACCAGGTAATAATGGCGGAAAATGTGTTAGCGACGATTATCCGAAAAGAATTATGATAGACCGAGGTCGGTGGAAACTCATCAATCAGTCCCAGCAAGAAGCACTAATATACCACGAACTGGGCCACTGTATTTTAGGAAGAAAGCATAAGAACGAGAAGCTACCAAACGGTGAATGTGCTAGCCTGATGGATGGTACTGAAGGTGGATTCAGTTGCTCTAACAATTTTACTGCTGCGGGTTGGCGAGACTATTACTTGGACGAATTGTTTTATGAAGAAACGCAGCTGCCCCCTTGGTACCAGGTTGAAAATAACTATCTAACTAATGATATAACGAAAGAATA
>NZ_JBARYM010000158.1:0-7490 GCF_049647865.1 Tunicatimonas sp.
TCCTGTAGGTGTACACAAAAAAGCGGGATGAATTTTTCATCCCGCTTCATAATCTGATACTGTAATCGCAAATTATTAGTATTCACGAATATCGATGCGCTTTACTTCAGCTGATTCGCCTTCGCTAAACGGAAGAATCACCCGCAGATAGCCATCTTCAAAAATGGCATCAATTTGTTCTCGATCAACGTGCGGGGGAACATCAAACATCCGGTTAAACATTGGAGTCGTATGACGAGCCGCACGATTCTCTAATTCTCCCATTGCCTCCGTATCATTGAGCACAGTATATACAATCAATTGATTTCCGCGCAAATAAATATTGAATGAATCACTATGTACGGTAGGGGCATTCACTTCAATTACCAACCTATCTACTTCCTTTAATACATCTACTCGAGTAGCAGTGGTACCGCCACCCACAGTGTTCATCGTATCTATTTGATGAACAAAATTCTTTAGCATATTTTTCATAATTAACCTCCTCTGTTTTACTCTACCTTTACTTTTGCAAACGGTGTACCAATATTAATTATTCACCCCAAACAGCGGACATAATGTCTGATGTACTATTATTCTAACGACAAAATGGCACAGTTAGGTTGTAATAAATATAACTTTTGCCTTAGAGCGTGTTTGGATTTTATATTTAGAATTTGTTATGAGCTATTTTATGGTCAGTCGCGCGGCGAACCGTCGAGGCTCTTTTTAAAGAGGATAGCTTAAGCTATCGTCCGCAAAAAAGCTAAAGTATGACCGGAAAAGAGCCATAAGAAAAATAGAAGATAAAGTTCAAACACGCTCTTAAATATTAGAGGGACAGATAGGAGGTTAAGAAAAATTTAGGTTCGTAACTTATTGGAAATTAGCACAAAAGCCCCCAGAGCAACTAATAAAAATAAATCGAGACGAATAGGGCCTACTGAAGTAGGAATAAGCCCTAGTAGCGAAGCCAAAAAGGTAAGTAACGCCAAAGCCGTAGCAAAAATAATTTCTTTACCCAGCTTTCCATGAGTAAGCACTGCCGCCAAAATCATGGGGGCAAGCATGGAGGTACCAGCAAAGCTAACTCGAGCTAACAATGCCAGTTGATCGCTAGCTAAGATAGAAAAAATCAGAGCTACTACTGCGAAGCCCACGATAGCTAATTTTGTTTTGGTGAGTTTAGATTTTTCGCTACCCGAAAGTAGGGAGCGAAGTTCGGTACCCATTGCAAAGATCTGAGAGTCGGTAGTAGAAAGTCCCGCGGCCAGCAAACCTACTACCGCCAAAGCAGCAATAATTCCCGGTTGTTCGTATAGCAACACTTGAGAGAGAAAGTCGGAAGTGCTAGCATCAGGGTAACGTACGGCTCCGTACAAACCGATGAAGATGGTTGGGATAATCACTAGAATAGCAAAAATTCCGACAGCTACCGCCATTAAATGAGTCGTCCGCAAATTCCGCAAAATCACGAGGCGAATAGCCAGTTGAGGCTGCGTAATGGGAATACAGAGAATAACTAGAAAAGATGCAATTAGGAACTGAGGGGTAAACAAACCATTAGGGCCAGGAGTAGAAAGCAATTCCGGATTGCTGGCTTGTACTTCGGCGAACAGTGCTTTTAGATTATCAAATTGTTCTACGCAACTAATACCAATAATCCAGCTTACCACTAGTAGCGTCAATCCTTGCACCGCATCGGCGTGCATAATAGCTTTGAGTCCACCAATCTCACTATAAAGTAACATTACCCCCATAATCGCTACCGACCAGCCCCAGGGTGGCAGAGCTTCAGGAAAGACCGCCGTCAGGAAAATGGCGATGCCCCGAATCTGAATTGCTACGTAGGGTACCAGAAAAATGAACATACCTGCAAAACATACGTAACCCGCCAGCCGGTTGCCGTAGCAATTCTCTAACAAGCCCGACATGCCCTGAAATCCTTTTTCTTTTACCTTTTTTCGTAAATGATACCCAAACCAGAGGATTAGAAAAATCATTCCGCCGTCGGAAACGGCCAGGAATATCCAGGCTCCTATACCGTTGTTCCGAAAAAAATCGGGCATACCGAGAATGGTGAACGTGCTAAACAGAGTAGCGGCAAAGGTGAGAAAGCCCAGAATAACACCGATGTTGGAACCCGCCATCAGGTAGTCCTCGGCTGATTTGTTGCTACGAAACGAGCGGGTTGCTACATAGGCTAGCATCCCTAAATAAATAGTGCCAATAATAAGAATCCAGGTTGTCATAGTAGTAGTTAGCTTAGTCGGCGTCTTTGTCGTTTCGTCCAGGGTGCACGCGCGTCCCGATGTAGGTAATTATAACGAATAAGATCATTACTAAAAACGAAACCCAGAGCGTATAGGGGATTCCAAATAGCATAGGTTCGTACACCCCCGCCGGAATGACCAGGGGAGTGAAAGTAATAATCGATAGCAGAAACGCCGCGGCTACGCAAAGGTACCAGTAGGTTTTATTAGGAGTAGTTGACATGATAGGGTGTTATAGTGTTAAGGTGTTATTGCGCTCGTATATTCAGATACTGTTGTATTTATATAAAGAAGAGTCAGACCAGTTATAATAAGTACTATAATCCTCTAACACTTCGCATTCTAACACTAGATGAGTGTAAACAAGCGACCCCAGCGTATTCGGCTAAGCCAATCAGCATTTTTATCGTAAGAAAACCAAACCAGTACGGGTTTTCCTACAATATGATCTTCCGGTACAAAGCCCCAAAAGCGAGAATCTAGTGAATTGTGGCGGTTATCACCCATCATAAAATAGTAGCCTTGCTGAAACTGGTATTCCTTAACTTCTTGGCTATCAATCAGTAGCCTATCGTCAATCAAATCAGCATTCACACCTTCGTAATGTGCTATAGCGGGGCCGTACAGTGCTAAGTTCTCTTTAGTCAGTTCGATGCGGTCATCTGCCTTGGGTAAATAAACCGGGCCGTAGTGGTCAATTGTCCAGTCTGATGATTCTTGTTGAGGATGCTGCCGCTGTGGGTACAACCGCTCGCCCGTTCTACTAAGTTGATAAATAATTTCCTCTACCTTTTGCACAGAAGGTAAGTCACTTAACTGCTGAGTCACTTCTTTTTCAGCATTTACTTGATAGCCGCCCGAACCAGCGTAATACTCGTCAATCCCCAATCGGCGAAATACGCGCGGATGAATGGTTTGCTTACACTGCACCCAGTAGCTGGTTTGGCTGTGCTCAGGCTTTAGCAGTACTTCTTCTTTTACGATAACTTCCCCGTTCTGTATCGTCAGATGATCACCGGGCAAACCTACGCAGCGTTTTACGTAAAAAGTCTTCATATCTACCGGACGGTCCCACTCGGGCGGATAGTGAAATACTATTTCTTCATTACGCTCAACTTCTCTAAAACCCGGCAGTCGATAATAGGGTAGCTGAATCCAATCTAGGTATTCGGGGATTTTTGTTCCGGGTAGATACTGATGAACCAGCGGTACTTGCAGCGGGGTACGCGGGGTGGTTGCTCCGTTGTGCAATTTGCTTACAAACAAATAGTCTCCTACCAGTAACGAATTTTCCATTGATGAGGTAGGAATCGCAAAGGCTTCCATAAACAAACTACGGATGAGCGAAGCCGCAATCACCGCAAATACAATAGAGTTAAACCACTCTTTCCATACGGGCTTGGGTTTGTCTGATTTTGGTTTTGTTGAGAACAATTTCATAGATGCTATTATTTTTTCATCCGAGTGAGCCTAAATGTACTAAAGTCGAGGAATCGTCAGACCACCATCTACCATAATGGTTTGTCCGGTAGAATACGGGAATGAACCCTGAGCTAACGCAACTACTGCTTTAGCAACATCTTCAGGGTAGCCCCAGCGGGGTTGTACGCAAAGGCCCTCTTCAATTAGTTTATCGTACTTGTCGGTGACGCCCGAGGTCATATCGGTTTTGGTAAGGCCGGGGCGTACATCATATACTGGAATGCCGTATTCACCCAAACGGGTAGCAAATAGCAGCGTCATCATGCTCATACCTGCCTTCGAGATACAATACTCTCCCCGATTAACGGAGGCTACCGTAGCCGAGATAGAGGAGATATTGATGATATGGGCAGAAAAATCTTCATCAGCCTGCCGTTGCTCAATCATCCAATTGGCGGCTTGCTGCGTGAGGAAGTACGGACCTTGCAGATTAGTTTTCATTACGTACTCGTAGCTTTCTTCCGAGGCATCCAGCAAATCTTTTCGCTCTTTGGGGGCTACTCCGGCGTTGTTTACTAGTACATTCAGTCTACCATAGTGATCTTTAATTTGCTGAAGCATCCGTTGGCGTGCCTCAGTATCAGCGATGTTCCCTTGACAATAGATAGCATCGCCGCCATGTTGCTTTAGTTGGTTAAGTACATCGGTTATTGCTTCTTCGGGGCGCATACCATTGATTGCCACATCAAAACCTTCTTTGGCCAAGCCTTCGGCAATACCAAACCCAATTCCTCGGCTACCACCAGTGATCAATGCTACTTTGTTCATGAAAAATGTGAGATATGAAATGTCAAATATGAAAAAGAGTTATAGATATTAACTATCAAGTAGAGTCAGGTTTATCCTATTCTACTTTACTTCTACTACCATTTCTATTTCTACAGCGATGTTGCCAGGCAGCGAACCCATTCCTACAGCAGCTCGGGCGTGTTTTCCTGATTCGCCAAATAATTCTACCATAAAATCAGAAAAACCGTTAATCACTTGTGAGTGGTCGGTAAAATCCGGAGTGCTGTTTACCATGCCATGAACCTTTACAATACGAGAAATTTGGTCTAAGTCGCCAATTTCTTCCTTGAGGCTGGAAAGCAAAGCGATAGCAGTGTAACGGGCAGCTTCTTTCCCTTCTTCTATTGACAAATCTTTACCCAGTTTTCCGGTTACGTTTTCGCCGTCGGGCTTCATGGGGCCGTGCCCCGCCAGGAAGATAAGATTTCCGGAGCGCACGGCCCGCACATAGTTGGCTGTAGGGGCGGGCATCTCGTAAAGAGTTACTCCCATCTCTTGAAGTTTCTGTTCAATATCGACAGGAGGGTTGACAAACGCACTACTCGATAGGACGGTTAGCACAGCGATAAATAGCATAGTTGAGGTTTTCATAAAAGTGTAGATTAACTTGTAGTGGTGAAATTATACGTTCAAATCCGGAATATCCACCCAGCAGCGTTTCTCCCAGCTCTCTATTCCTTTTTCGGCCAGTTGTACGCCTTTAGCTCCTTCTAGCAGGGTGTAGGGGAAAGGCTCGTCTTTCACTACGTGGCGCAGAAACATCTCCCACTGTACTTTAAAAGCATTATCGTGCGGCTCTTGCTGAGGTATTTTTGACCAGCCATTGTAGAAGTCGATAGGTTGGGCAATATCGGGGTTCCAGACGGGCTTAGGGGTGTTGCCGTAATGCTGAATCCAGCATTCGCGCAGTCCGGCTACGGCCGAGCCTTTGGTGCCGTCAATTTGTAGTGTAAGCAAATCGTCGCGACGAACGCGTACGGTCCAGGACGAATTAAAGTGGGCAATCACTCCACCTTCTAGCTCAAAGGTAGCGTAAGCCGCATCATCAGCGGTCGCTTTATATGTATTGCCTTGCTCATCTACCCGTTCGGGAATGTGGGTAGCACCCAAGCAAGAGACGGCTTTCACTTTGCCAAAGATATGATCCAGTACATAACGCCAATGGCAGAGCATATCAACGATAATGCCACCGTCATCTTCTTTTCGGTAATTCCAAGAAGGACGCTGGGCGGGAATGGTATCTCCCTCAAATACCCAGTAACCAAATTCTCCGCGTATCGATAGAATATCACCAAAGAATCCGTTTTCAATCAATCGTTTCACTTTCACCAAGCCGGGCAGCCATAGTTTATCTTGCACTACTCCATTTTTCACACCATGCTGCTGGCACACTTTGTAAATATCCAAGGCAGTTTCGGTATCGGTGGCCGTTGGTTTTTCGCAGTACACATGTTTGCCCGCCGCCGCTGCTTTACGTACCGCCTCGGCTCGTCGGCCGGTGGTCTGCGCATCAAAGTAGATGGAGTACTGATCGTCTTGTAAAGCTTCATCTACATTGGTTGTATATTTTTCAATACCCGACCGCTCGCACAACTTCTGCAACTTTACCGCATTCCGCCCCACCAAAATAGGATCGGGCATAATTACTTCAGTCGGGCTGATCTTTACGCCACCTTGCTTAATAATTTCCACAATGGAACGCATCAGGTGTTGATTGGTGCCCATTCGGCCGGTTACGCCGTTCATAATAATGCCTACGCGATGGGTGGTTAATTCGGTGCTCATAGCTAGTTTCTACAGATTTTAGAATAAAAATAAAAGTGTGGGTTCAAGTTAATGTTCTTAATCTTCTCTGCCAAAAAATCGCTGCAACCGATAACAGAAATTCAATTACCCTAGCTATATGTTTTGCAGTAAGTACCAATAGAAAGTGATCGCTCTTGCGAAGCGATCACTTAGTTGTACGCCAGTAACCACCCTGTGCGTGTTGTATTATTAGTTTCTTAGTAGCCGGTGCGGGGTGGGCGGCACACTAGTGTTTGTTTGGAAACAAGCTATCTACCTTTCAGCTTAAAAGTGATAGGAAGCACCATCTTTACTTTAACCGGCACTCCGCGTTGCTTACCCGGAGTCCATTGAATGGGTGATTCTTTCACTACTCGCGTTGCTTCTTCGTCGCAACCGGCTCCTATTCCTTTAATAGCCTCAATATTACGAAGTGAACCATCAGGGTACACAATAAACTGCACAAACACTTTTCCTTCTACACTCATACTGCGAGCTCGACTGGGGTACTCCATATTTTCCTGAATGTACTGATAGAAGGCCACCATGCCACCCTCCGGTTCAGGAAAATTCTCTACAATGACGAATATTTCATCTACTTCTTCCTTTTCGGGTTCTTCAAACTTGGTGGAATATTCCCGAGACTCAATAGCGGTAGACTCTTCAATTTCTATATCCAGCGAAATTTCCAGATCCTCTATCTCAATATCATCAGCGACGGCAACAATCTCGGGCTGAATAATTTTTGGCGGGGGCGGAGGGGGCTGATTCGTGGGCGGAATTTCTAGTACATCTTCGTACTGATCTTCCATAGCGGCAGCCAGTTCAACCAATTCATTGTCCCCGTAGGTTTTCCACTCAAAAATGGTAGTTACCATCAACATGCTAATTACTAATCCTATGCTAAGAAACATTGGCCTTAAGTGAACATAATCAAGGGCGGGATTCTTCTTAGGTGTCATGATCTGGGTGGTTAAGGGTGGTACATTTAATAACTTTTGATAGTATTAATTTCCCCCTTTTATTCCCTAATTACCATGATGGCACTCAGCCCAATATCTGACTTTGGTTAGTTTTCGTAATTAAACGATTTTATCACTTCACTCAGAAAGTAATTTTTATCAAAATTGCCCCGAGCGGTAACCCCCAACCGAACAATTACCAGTTTGCGCTGGGGCAGAA
>NZ_JBARYM010000159.1:0-4612 GCF_049647865.1 Tunicatimonas sp.
ATTGATCGCAACTTTGCCAATCTGCTCCCATCAGCTATGCTGCGATATAATATTACCGACAGCAAGAACATTCGTCTGTTTTATCGCACCAATACTCAAGCACCTTCGGTGACTCAATTGCAAGATGTAATCGATAATAGTAATCCGTTACAATTGACCGTAGGTAACTCCGCTTTGGATCAAGAGTATCGTCATAATTTGTTTCTACGCTATTCCTCGGTCAATACCAATAGGTCGAACACATTTTTCGTTTTATTGGCGGGGTCAGTTACTGATAACTATGTGGGAAACTCGACATTTATTGTAGCTCAAGATACCCTCATTGGTGGAGGCGTTTTACTAGCGGAGGGTGGTCAGCTTACTCGAGCAATCAATATTGGGCAGCAGCGTAGCGTTCGCACCTTTATCACCTACGGTCAACCGATCAATTGGCTAAAAAGCAACCTGAATATTAACCTTTCGGGAAGTATCGCTCAAACTCCGGGTTTGATTAACGAACAGCGGAATGATGCCACCAATAGCACCGTAGGGCTGGGGTTGACACTCAGCAGTAACATCAGCGAAAATATTGATTTCACCATCTCGTCTACTTCAAATTACAATTGGGTAAGCAACTCGATTCGTAGTGAACTAAACGACCAATTTAGTAACCAGAACACCAACGGTGAACTAACTTGGATCTTTGGGAAAGGCTTTGTGATAAGAACCCAGCTGAATCATCAGTTATTTTCGGGGCTTTCTGCTGGTTTCGATCAAAATTTTGTGCTATGGAATATGAGTGTAGGAAGGAAGTTTCTGAAAGACCGACGGGGTGAATTACAACTATCGGTCTTCGATTTGCTAAAGCAAAATCAGAGCGTGCAGCGAAACATTACTGAGGCGTATATTGAAGACGCCCAAACCCAAGTACTTCAGCAGTATTTCATGCTCACCTTCACCTATCAGGTCCGGAATTTCAAATTGTGATGATTGGTTGAGCCATCGAGAGATTGGAACAAGCGTAAAATTACTATTTTCGGGGCATGAAATATTTGCCTCGTTTTCTGTTCGGATTATCTTTAATTTTTCTTCTAGCCCAGTGCGCCACCCGACCCGGTGTTCAAAGCCGCGAGTTGAAAGGTTTGGTCAATGAATCACCGGTTTTTCAGCGGAGCTTCACTGGCTTTGCGCTGTACGATACCGAGCGAGATGAAATGATGTACGAGTACCAGTCGGATAAATACTACACTCCGGCTTCAAACACCAAAATTTTTACGCTCTACGCTGGCCTGAAAATGCTGGGTGATTCTATTCCCGCGCTACAGTACCAAGTGCAGAGCGATTCTATAATCTTTACCGGAACCGGAGATCCGGCTTTTTTGCACCCTGATATTCAAAGCATTGATACGACCTACGACCACCATGTTTATAATTTTTTGCGAAATAACGATCATAAGTTGGCGTACGTGGAACGGCCTACTGAAGACGATTACTTCGGACCGGGCTGGGCCTGGGGGGATTACAATTACTACTATTCTTCCGAAAAATCAGTGCTGCCAATGTACGCCAACGTGGTTCGTTTTCAGTTTAAAGAAAATATTGCCAAGCCCTTTCCGTATCCGAACTACTTTAACAGTTTTGTACAAGGCTTTCCCGACGCTAACCAAACGTCCTACTTGCTGCGCGATCGCCACGAGAACACCTTTCACTACGGTACTAAGCCTGACACGTTGGCATTTGTGCGGGATGTACCGTTTATTCAGTCTACTTCGCTAATCGTGGATTTGCTACAAGACACTTTGAAGCAGCGAGTGCAGCAGTTATCGGACTATTCGGGAGATTTTACGAATACCCTTTACAGTCTTCCGGTGGATAGTATGTATCGGCGGATGATACAACCGAGCGATAACTTTGTAGCCGAACAGTTGCTGCTGGTGTGTTCTTCTACTCAACAAGACACCCTCAGTTCAGAATGGGCGATTGATTACGTGATCGAAAACTATTTGTCCGATTTACCGGATGAACCAATTTGGGTAGATGGTTCGGGTTTATCGCGTTATAATCTGCAAACTCCCCGCAGCATGGTTGCTTTGCTACGAAAAGTAGACGTCGAACTATCGGATGAGCGTATTAAGACGATCTTTCCGGCCGGAGGTATTTCCGGAACAATTAAGAATTGGTACGGAAATCCGAATGGTGAACCTTATGTTTTTGCTAAAACCGGAACGCTGAGCAACTAACATGCCCTCAGCGGCTTTTTATTTCCGCGCTCAGGAAAAAAGCTGATATTCAGCTTTATGCATAATAATTATATCACTTCGTCGTCGGTGCTAAAGGTGGAAATGGAGCAAATTTTACGGAAACTATACGAAGAATATTAGTTCACGTTTTTCATTGTTATATGGCTGACAACGCTTCCTGATGGGCTAATTCGTATTCAATGTTAAATAAGCTATCCATTTTTGCAACTAGCTCCTGGTTTTCTACCAAAGCTGCCAGATTATTCATCTCATTAGGATCGGTTTGATGATCGTACAGTTCTTGAGCGACTACTTTCTGGGTTGAGTTTCTTTCTTGCCAGCGAATGTAGCGGTAGCGGTCGGTTCGCATAGCGTAGCCCATTAGGGAATTGCCGCCTTTGCCCCGAGGGTACTGACTCCAAGCAGCAGTTTTAATGGAATGATCGGGGTTTGAAATGAGGGGTAGTATACTTTTCCCCTGTAAATGAGTTGGTGGCGATAGGCCCGCTAATTTGCACAACGTAGGGTAAATATCTATCGATTCTACCAGGGCATTACTTTTCTGACCTTTGGTTTCACCAGGAACTTTGACGATGAGCGGAATGCGGGTGTCGTATTCGTAGTTAGAGTGCTTACACCAACTACCGTATTCCCCTAGTTTCCAACCATGATCGCCCCAGAGTACTACAATAGTGTTTTCGGCTAAATTAAGTTCATCCAATTTATTAAGAAGGTCCCCAACTAAATCATCAATGTAAGTAACGGAAGCGTAGTAGCCGTGAATAAGATTACGTGATTTCTCGTCAGATAAGTATCCTTCCGGAGGAATATCGTGGTACTTCCGTAGTTCACCAAAGTTTGCCAATGAGAATTCTGGGCTACCCTGGGGAGTGTTTCGTTCAGGAATAGTAAGATTGGCAGAGTCATACATGTCCCAGTACCGCTGAGGGGCTACAAACGGAAGGTGGGGTTTCACCAAGCCTACGGCCAAAAAAAATGAGGTGTCTTGCAATGCTTCTAGCCGTTCCATCGCGTAATTCAGCGAGCGGTTATCAGCTAGTTGCTCCTCTGGCACTGAGGTAGCGTAGTAAGGAATTCTTTTACCGTCAATGTGGGGGTAGCTACCTTCCAGCCCAACAGTATCACCCCGGCTTAAGGGTTCGACTCCTAAAGATTGAAATGAAGGAACCCCAGACTTTGGGCTCCATGATAAGGAGTCATCCCGGTTTCCATGGGCCCGGTGGTATATTTTACCAATGCGTTCCGATTGATAACCATTGTCCTTAAAATGCTGCGGTAGCATAATCACGTCTGGTACTGAGTCTCGGAAAAAGGTGCCCAAATCATATATGCCGATAGCATCAGGACGAAGCCCGGTCATAACCCCATTGCGAGAAGGCGCGCATACTGCCTGCTGAACGTAGGCTCGCGTAAGCATTAAACTTTGATTCGCCAGACGATCAATGTGGGGTGATATGATCTGAGATTCGCCGTAGCAACCTAATTGCGGACGAAGGTCATCAATAGCAATAAATAAAACATTGTATTTCGTCTGGACAGATGAGGTTGCATTGGGTTGAGGTTGGCAAGAAACGATCAGCCAACCGAAGAAAATAAGTAAAGCATTGCCCCATTGTTTTTGGTTGCAAATTGAATAATAGGTCATTAAGAGCAGGTTTAGAGAAAGATAGTAGAAAGTCAATGATAATATAAGAAAATAAGCATGATAGTACGAAAGTTGATCATCACAAATCGCTATTTCGGCAGCCCCTTTTCAGCGAATAGAGAATCAAGCTGGTCTATGCGAAAGTCTGGTTGGTCTTATTTTTCAATATTGTTTCCGGTACTTTCGTACTTTGGAATATGGCGGCCGGAATTCCATTTCAATTGAACGTATCACAGCGAAAGGAGGTAATCTTCCACTTTCTGGGCTGGTTAGCATTTTTTGCGTTGCTGGTGGCTGTGTTTGCCTGGCCGTATCCTAATCCCTTTCCGGTGCTAAGAATTTCCCTGGTAATGCTAATACTCATTGGGTTCTACTACACCAATACCTCATTACTAATTCCGCAACTGCTGGCTCGAAAAAAGGTGTATTTGTATATCATAGCGGTACTGGCCTGTATTGTGACGGTGAATTTCTGGGATTTATGGGTGCAGCAAACACTAAATAGTAGCTTTTACTACGAACACGATTGGTATAGGGGGTCAATAATTCAGCGCGCCACTCTGTTAAGTATGTTGGTATTAGCAGTAAGCGGTGGGTTGAAGATGACTCAGGAGTGGTTCAAAACGGAACAGCAGAAAAACCGGATAGAAAAAGAGAAGATAGCTTCGGAATTAGCTTTACTTAAGTCTCAAATCAATCCCCATTCTTTGTTCAATAACCTAAATAG
>NZ_JBARYM010000160.1:0-2961 GCF_049647865.1 Tunicatimonas sp.
GATCTTGCTTCAACACCTCCTTTAGTTCTTCTACTGAACCAACCCGCACAAAGTGACGGGCAACAGCGTCTATTCCAAAAGTATTATAGGCTCTTAATGAGATATTTGAGGCTACTTTCATTCCACAGCATTTTCCTAATTACCGCAAAAACTTTACCTTTCTTTTTTAGTGCTGCAGTGTTTGGTATTATGTTATATAATGCTAGGCATTCTTTTTTGGTTGAAAATGGGTGATGCAGAACACTCTGAACTTAAAACTTTCGCCTTACACTCTATAACACTTCACACAACGCACTTTAACACTACATTATGGACACTTTCGAAGAATACTTAACAAAGAAGAAAATAGATAGTACAGCTTTTAGGCAAAGTGAAGAGCTTATGTGGCAAGACTGGTCGGAACTATTTCAAGCTATTCACCCAGATAGCTTTACCGCTCAAAAGTTGTTTTTAATCAATAAAATCCGGCGGCGTTTTCCGCAGGAAGCTACGAAGAACTAGTGGTTTCAGCCTCTACATCATTTTCCACCTTTACTTTGGTATCAGTCTTTATCTTTTTATCCTTCTTCTCTAACTTCTTTTCTTTTTTCTGAATAAAAGCTTTTTCCTCCGCCTTAGCCTGATCAATAACGAACTCTTCCTCATCGCGCTCTTCCAGCATATACTGATTGATTCGCTGCCGCAGCTCTTTAGTAGAGAGGTTGCGATAAATCTCTCCGTCTACAACTATCGACATTTGTCCGGTTTCTTCTGAAACAACCAGCACCAATGAGTCCGTTATTTCAGTCATTCCTACAGCGGCTCGATGACGCAGACCTAGTTCGGCCGGGAGGTTTTCTTGTTCGGTAACTGGCAGTATGCAGCGCGCTGCTTTAATTTTTCCTTCAAAAATAATGACGGCTCCATCGTGCAGTGGACTATACTTATTAAATATAGATAACAGTAGACGCTTAGACACTGTAGCATCAATCTCATCACCGGACTTCGCGTAAAACTTTAAGGGTGAATTTTTAGAGAAGACAATCAAGGCCCCCGTATTGGAGCCACTCAAGCTTTTAGCCGCATCAACAATTGGAGTAAGGTTTAACTTCTCTGTTTCTTCCTTTTTGCGCCAAAAGGTATTAAAAAAATTGTCGCGGTTAATAGTCGTGGTTTTTCCCAGTAACAATAGAAACCTCCGTATTTCTTGCTGAAATAAAACAATTGCCGCAATAACTCCTACTTCCATAAACTGCCCCAGAATGGTAGATAGCAACTCCATTTGAGCGGCTCTTACTACCAAGTAGAAAAGATAGAGCGTCAAAAATCCGAAAAAGATACTTAAGGCCACACTACCACGCATCAGTTTGTATACCTGATACAGCAGCACGGTGACCAACAGTATATCAAAAATGTCGTTCCAGTTAACTTCTAAAAACCCTATGTAAAAAAGATAAGTCAATTTCTTTTATTCGTTCTTCATGTATTGAACTAATTGAATAGCTTCTTTCGCTTCTTTCACATCATGTACTCTTAGAATAGAAGCGCCTTTCATAAGAGCAATCGTATTCAGCACCGTAGTACCATTTAGTGCTTCGTCAGAGCTATTCCCTAAACGTTTATAAATCATCGATTTACGCGATAAACCAGCTAGCATCGGAAGCCCTAACTCCTGGAATGATTGCAGGTTGTTCAGTAAGATATAATTCTGATCAATCGTCTTGGCAAAACCAAATCCTAGATCGAGAATAATGTCGGCTACACTATGTTTACGTAATTGTGATACTTTTCGCTGAAAATACTCTAACAGATCAACGATTATATTATCATAATCGGTCAGTTGCTTCATTGTTTGGGGGGTTCCCCGCATATGCATTAGCACGTAGGGCACTTGGTAACGGGCAACTACTTCAAACATTTGCGAATCAAGTTCCCCACCTGAAATATCGTTTACCATGCAAGCCCCCGCGAGTAAAGCCTCTTCGGCTACCTCAGACCGAAACGTATCTACCGATATATTTGCCTCCGGTAATTGCTTGGCAATCAGCTCAATAGCTGTAACTACTCTTACCTTCTCTTCTTCTAACGTAATATCGGTTGCACCCGGTCGGGAAGAATATCCTCCCACATCAAGAATTGTTGCCCCTTCCTGCAACATCTGCTCAGCCTGACTAAGCATTCTTTGTTCACTTTGGTGGTATTTCCCACCATCGTAAAACGAATCGGGGGTAACATTAAGAATCCCCATCACGTGAGGATGACGCAGGTCAATTAACTTTCCCCGCAGATTGAGTGTAAGTTTCTTAAAAAAGACGTTACTTTCTGCTTCCAATTCAATTACCGTACCCAAGTAATAACAAATAGAAAAAAATCTTGAAAGAGCAAACCTATCGCGAATATAGTCAAGTAATTGACCGTTGTAAAGCGATTTTTCTAAAGAAAACCCAAGATTATGGAACGGCTTGGCGAATTCTCCGTTTACCGTCGCTCACCGACCAGATTTTTATCAAAGCGCAGCGCATTCGTTCCATTCAAGAAAAGGGCGAACAGCAAGTACAGGATCCCGTGACTGATGAGTTCATCGGGATTATCAATTATTGTATTATGGCGTTGATCCAGTTGGAACTCACCGATACCACTCCGCTAGATATGTCGGTAGAGGAACTCGAGCCGCTCTACGATCGTATGGCTCAAGAAACTCTCGATCTACTAAAAAGCAAGAACCACGACTACGACGAAGCTTGGCGCGACATGCGGGTGAGCTCGATGACCGATATTATTCTGATGAAACTGTTACGCACTAAACAGATTGAAGACAACGACGGCAAAACGCTAATCTCCGAAGGGGTAAAAGCTAACTACCAGGATATGATAAATTACTCAGTTTTTTCGTTAATAAAGTTAAATAGTCCACAGTCCACAGTCGATGGTTTATAGTAAATACTTTCCGTGGACTACGGACTGTTGACCGTGGACTTAAAA
>NZ_JBARYM010000161.1:0-13719 GCF_049647865.1 Tunicatimonas sp.
CGTATTGCCGAGCGATTATCCGGATGAACTATTTCTTCTAAGTAATGACCGGCTAGCTTTTCGTGGTCAATCGGCAGCTGGTATTCATCTTCGTAGAGTCGGATAAGTTTACCCAGAGCGTCAGCCAGTACTTCGTCCATATCAATTGCAACGCGCTTTTTCTTCATCCGGCAAAAGACCGCAAAAGTAAGCAAATTTCAAAGAACGATTCGCTCAACATGATTCAATCTACTTCAAAAGCTAATAAAACTCACACGAAAAATCAATCTGCAATACCTGATTTGTATTTCTGTATTTTTTCCAATATTTGGTGGCAATAGCTAATTAATGCATTACATATTCGCTCGTTGATTATCTTAGGGTTTTCTGCCATTTCTAACACCATATTGCTTAAAGGCTCAACTTTAATAGATGCACCATTTGATTTTACCTGTTGAAGATTATTAGCGTATTTTCCAAAGTCAGCCTTTTCTTTCAGTTCATTCACTTCTTGAACCAAATTTTTAATTATCTTTTCTATTTTTAAACATAATCTCCTCTGTTCAATTTGATCTCCATTAGTAAGATACTCAAATACCTCAAGGTTGATGGCTAAGTTTTTTTTTAGATAGTCATTCTTGATCTCTTCATTCTTCCATTGCGCAATTAATCGGGCGAATAACTCTTTAGGATCAAATGGCTTAGTTAGAAATTCGTCCATTCCCAACTCTTTTACCTTGTCTTTGGCCGCTAGCGTTGCTGATGCTGTTAACGCTATAATATAGACTGGATCCTTCTCTTCATGCTGCTCCCATGCCGTAATCTGCTTAGTAGACTCGTATCCATCCATAATTGGCATTTGTATGTCCATTAATATTACGTCATACGACTCTTGTTTCACTTTTTCAACGGCTTCTTGGCCATTGTTAGCAATATCTAAAGAAGCTTCCCATTTTTTTATAAAACGGGTTACTACATACTGATTTACTGGATTATCCTCAACTAACAACACTCGTAACCCCTCTAAACTTTGACCAAATTCTATATTAGATTTAGTAGCTCCCGCCTCATTAACCACTTTGTTACTCTTTCGTAACTCAAGTTTAAACGAGAACACTGAACCTACTCCAACTTCACTCGTCACCTCAATTTGGCTACCTTGAAGCTCCAAAAGCTTCTTAGTAATCGCTAACCCAAGACCAGTACCCCCAAACTTACGCGTTGTGCTCGAGCTAGCTTGACTAAACTCTTCAAAGATAGCTTCTATTTGATTTTCTGAAACGCCTATCCCAGTATCACGAACTTTAAAACTTAACCTAACTTTATGCTCTTTTTCTTCAATTAAATCTATCTCAATAGAAACTTCACCTTCTTGGGTGAATTTTACAGCATTACTTACTAAGTTATTAATTATTTGCCCTAATCGGGTCATATCACCCACCACCATTAATGGCACATCTTCGTCCCATCGTAGTTTAAGTTTCACATGCTTCTCTTGAGCTTTAGTTCCTTGAGCTGCCTTAATTCCATGCAGCATATTTTTCAAATTAAAGTCTACAAACTCTAATTCAATTTTTCCTGATTCTATTTTACTAAAGTCTAGAATGTCATTGATAAGAGAAAGGAGCAAGTCAGCCGAAAATTTCAGTGTTTTTAATGATTTCAACTGATCATTTCGAGGGTTTTCTTCCATTAATAAGTGGGTCATACCAATAACCGCATTCATAGGTGTTCTAATCTCGTGCGACATGGTTGAAAGAAAATCGGATTTAGCTTGTGTAGCTTCTTCAGCTTGCTCCCGAGCTGTAATTATTTGTCGCTGAGTGTAAGAACGCTCCAGCGTAGTTCCTACCCATCGGGCTACCAAACGCATAAAGTCTACCTCGTTTTCGGTAAATGGTGAAATTCTTTTCTCGGATGAGAAAAAGCAAATCGTTCCGTATTTTTTGCCAGCTACCCATAAAGGTGAACCAATATAGGATTCTATACCATATGAGTTATGGATAGTATTACCCAATTCTTGAGCAGCATCCATGCTTGAAATTGCGATAGTATCATCTGAAGTAAATGTAGCACCACAGTAAGTGTTAGGCAATGGAAGCTCTGTTCCCGCCTCAAATTTTTGATCTTCGTCATCTAAACAAATAGCATATTCTACCAACTGAATTTTGCTCTTCACTTGGTTTATCATTCCGTTAGGCAAATCGAAATAAGTAGCCACTGAAATCAATAATTCTTGAAGTTTTTCTTCTAGGCTGAGCTGATGATTGGCACTAATCTGCGTCAGAATTTTTAACCCTTGCTGATAATGATGGAGAGCCAATTCTGACTTTTTCCGATCCGTAATGTTTTCGGCTATAATAATTAAACCGCCAATATCATTTCCAGTTGTATACCAAGGTTTCACTTCCCACTGTAGCCACACTTCTGAACCATCTTTCAGAATAACCCGCTCGTCATCGTTGTGATAACTATTCCCTTTCAAACAATCCTGATGAATATTTTTCCATTCATCAGTAATTTCGGAAAAACCTCCGTAATACGACTCTCCAATAATATTTTCACCCTCTGTAAAACTATCGTTCCAATACTGGCTAGCCGCTATGTAGTGCATATTAGTATCAAACACGGCCATAGCAGCGGGGGCTTGTTCTATAAAAGAGGCTAGTTTTTGCTCAAACCCTTTTGTTTGAGTAATATCCAAGGAGAAAACTAAGCCGTGTGTTATTTCTCCTTCGTTGTAATACGGAATAAACTGAGAATAGTAGCTCTTTTTTTGATAGACTACTTCGCGTTCTAAGCTATTTCCGGCTAATACTTCTTCGTAGATAGGTTTTAGAAAAGCCACTTCGTCAGGGTTTGCTACTTCGTCAAGTGTTTTTCCTATTATCCTATTAAAATTCGGATGTTCGGTATAATTGTAGTCCTCGTAGTTAGAGTAGCGGTAATCTCGGTCAAAAAGGAAAATAAAAACTCCAGGAATATATTTAGCCATCCACCGAAACCATTTTTTCCGCTCGGTCAAATTACTTTGGATAGAATGTTCATCGGGCACTTTTTTAAAAAAACCTAGAATTGCCTCTGGTCTCTCCTGCTGATTCCACTCAATTACACTTCCATAGCAGATTACTGGCTCAGAAAAAGGCGATACAGCTTTTATTAAAAACTCGAAGTTACTTTTTCCGTTGGGCCAAAGCGTATTTACTATCTGACGTAGTACCGCATCTTCATCCAACGGTAAAATATCGCTCCACCGCTCCGGTTGTACAAAATCTTGTTTGTGATTGCTTTGAAGAAACCGACATGATTTTGGGCTCAGCTGAAGTGTGCCGGAAGATAGGTTCCACCGCCAATAACCATTACCTGCTTCTTCGGCTAATTGCTGAAAGATCGCATCTTGCTCAGTAAGCTGCTGTTCCAAACTAGCAACTCGGTTCGCTAATCGCTCTAATTTTTTGTGGTTTTGTGCTTGAGTTTTCAAAATAGTTTATATAATCGATCGTGATAAATTTATCAATTCGCATCATCACTTTCTTTAGTACTTTAACTAGTTTCTATAGCGTGTACTTTATACTTGAATCCTCAATTTTTTGGGTAGTTTTTAATTTGTAACCGTTGCGCCGAATGCACTGATTTGTTATTGAGAACTGCTGACAAACTAATCTTTTATCTTTGACGTTCGGAATTAGAAATTTCCTCATGTTTTAGATCGCTGTACCTTATGCGTTTTCACTTACTACTATTCGTATCTTGCTTATTGCTAACTTCAGCTTGCGCCCAGCCATCTGATCCGTCAAGCACTAATGCGCTCATTTACGAAACTAGCCCCTACCTGCTTCAGCATGCCTATAATCCGGTTAACTGGTACCCCTGGGGCGATAAAGCCTTAAAAAAAGCGGCCAATGAGGAAAAGCTACTTATTGTTAGTGTTGGTTACGCGGCTTGTCATTGGTGCCACGTAATGGAACACGAAAGCTTTGAGGATTCAACGGTAGCTGCATTTATGAACGAGCACTTTGTTTCTATTAAAGTAGATCGGGAAGAACGACCCGATGTCGATCAGATTTATATGAATGCTTCTCAACTACTTACCGGGCGGGGTGGTTGGCCGCTTAATGCGGTAGCACTTCCCGACGGACGCCCATTCTTTGCGGGCACCTATTTACCGAAAGACCAGTGGATGCAAGTATTGCAAAAACTGGTAGAAACTTACCAAGACGATCCTGGACGACTACAAGATATTGCTAATCAGGTGACTGAAGGCATTCAAACTATTGATCAACTAGAAATACCGACCTCCCCTACTGCCTATTCTCAAGAAACGCTAGATCAGCTTTTTCAGGAGTGGAAGCCCCAAATTGATTTTGAATGGGGAGGTAATCAAGGTGCACCCAAGTTTCCCATGCCCGTTAATTTAAATTTCTTAATGCAGTACCACTATTACTCTGGTGATACCTCCGCTAGAGAAGCCGTATTAACGACTCTTGATAAATTGGCTCTTGGAGGAATATACGACCATTTGGGGGGTGGGTTTGCCCGCTATGCGACCGATTCTCAGTGGAAAATACCACACTTTGAGAAAATGCTGTATGATAACGCTCAATTAATAAGCCTCTACAGCAAAGCCTACCAACTTACTGGCGACTCACTTTACCGCGATGTAGTTTATGAAACTGTAGACTTTATTGAACGAGATATGACCTCCAGTGAGGGGGCTTTCTACTCTTCGCTTGACGCTGATAGTGAGGGCGAAGAGGGGAAATTTTATGTTTGGTCGGCAGATGAAATTGAGGCAACATTGGATAGTACCTACGGAAATTTCACTTCTTATTTTAATATTTCGAAGAAAGGAAATTGGGAAGCAGGTAAAAATATTTTTTACGCTGACCAACGTATAGCGGATTTTGCTCATTCAATCGGTACTACACCTGAACAAGTAAGAAATGAGCTCCAGCAGGCTAAATCTCAATTACTAAAACTTCGAAGCGAACGAACCCCGCCGGGCTTAGATGATAAAGTACTAACAGCCTGGAATGCGCTGATGCTCAATGGCTACATAGATGCTTACCGAACTTTTGATGACCCTCGTTTTCTTCAATCCGCTTTAACTAACGCTGCCTTTTTGAGAAACAAGATCATACAATCCGACTTTTCATTAACCCGCAGTTATAAAGACGGGGACACTAGTATTCCTGGGTTTTTAGATGATTATGCTTTTCTTATCTCAGCCTATATCAATCTATACCAAGCCACTTTTGATGAAAATTGGATACACACGGCTAAGTCGTTAACTGATTATGTTCTTAATCAATTTCAGGATGACAAATCGCCCATGTTATTTTATACTGCTAGTGAGCACGCTTCGTTAATTGCTCGGCAAAAAGAGATTAGCGATAACGTTATTCCCAGCTCTAATTCAGTAATGGCTCATAATTTATGGACGTTGGGATTATTGCTGACGGAGGAAACTTATACTACTAAGGCCCAGGCTATGGCAGGGGCCATTTACCCAAACGTAAAAGAGTACCCTAATTTTCACGCTAATTGGGCAAGTCTACTTGGGAACTTAGTTCATGAACCGTATGAGGTAGCAATTCTAGGAGAAACTTCCCAAACAACCCGGCACGAGATGGATAAGCAGTATTTACCTAATGTGCTATTTTTAGGGGGTACATCAGAAGGAAGCTTAGCACTGCTTGAGAATAAGTTAGTTGATGGGCAAACGACTATTTACGTCTGTCGTAATAAAGTATGTAAGCTTCCGGTTACCCAACCCGATGCGGCTCTTGCGCAGATTCATTAGCTCCCTACAATTTCCTGGTTACTTGAAATTTGGGATAATAATATCTACTATAACTACTCATTTATGTTCTATTACAGCACTATACAATTCTGCATAGTGCACATATTACTTTTCGTAGTTAAGGTAATGTTAAAGTTAGCTACTTATTAAATTTGAGTATTTTTAACCAAATGGTGTAATTTTTTTTAATTCATAAATATAAAGGTTTCTGTTCAGCTATTTTTATATATTTTTTAATCATTATTCTGAGCGTTTTAGCGTTATATTTATTATATTTGTTTACTGCGCTACCCTAAACTTAAACTGCGGACCTACTTGTAATAGTTTTGCCAAATTCTCATTATGAGGTTGGTGTATTTTTTCCACAAATTGACCACTTTATGTATAAAATTGTCAACAGTCTAGCAAGTGCGGAGTATAATAAAAACCTTGAGGCCGTTATCATTAATTTTAACGGTTACGGTGAGCTTACGCTTTATCACGAGACTATGGATATTGCTATGAACATTGCTGCTGTGTACGATACGAACAAATGGCTTTTCGTCAAAGACTTTTTCCAAGACGTTAACCCTTATGAGTTTTTCTTCTTTATTAAGAAATGGTCTAATACTTGCAAAAGTTTGACTAGCTCATTTATCACCGATAAAACCTGTCAAGTAGCGGTGCTTACTACTCCTGCTTCGGAACGGAAATTAATGACAAATATCGAGTGGCTCGAAAAGTCCACCTTTAAGTTTGAACATCTTAACCTAAAAATTTTCACCCAGCAAGATAAAGCGCACACTTTCTTGAGCCAGCCTCGAAATCAAACTTTGGAAACTGCTTAGGAAGAAAACAGCGCACTATTAGCTGAAAATATTTAACCTAACAGTCTATGAAACCCAAAAATACAACCTACGAATTGGAACAACGCGTTCTACGTTTAGGCCATCAAAAAATTGAAGAAGAAGCGTTACTCAGAGAAGTTAGAGAAGCGATAGGTAAACCAAAAAAGGACAACTTGTCTTCAAGAAGGAAGAAGAAAATAAAATGCTTACACTTTTTACCTGCTTTTCTATAGGACTAAATATCCATATTCCGGCTATTAGGTGGCACTAAATGGTGTTGGATCAACTTAGCATACCACCGACCTGACTGCTTAATAATCCTTTTTTGCGTCTGGAAGTTGATATGCACTAAACCAAATGTGGGTCGGTAGCCTTCGGCCCATTCAAAATTATCGGTGAGAGTCCATGCGAAGTATCCATGCAGTGGCACACCTTCTTGTTTTGCTCGTAAACAAGCTTGTATGTGGCTACTTAAATACTGCTGTCGATCATAATCGTCAATCTTACCCTCACGCACTGAATCGGAAAAAGCGGCACCATTTTCTGTTATAATAATATTTTTGAGATGATATCGTCGGTGAAAATTTCTGAGAACGTGGTATATTGAATCAGCGTATACTTCCCAACCCATTAATGTGGTAGGTACTTCTCGCTTTTGAGGAGACACTTGGCGGGCAAAAATATACGGCATTGACCATGAATACCGGATAACTTCACGGGTATAGCACTGCAAACCAATAAAATCGAAGTCAAATTTTAAAAGATCTTCGTCATTTGGTTTCATGTATTTTTGTAATCTGGATAATGCCGGAAATTGGTCAATTGGATAGCCTCTTCCGAGTGACGGCTCAATAAAAAGTCGATTTAATAATGCATCTACCCGTTGAGCAGCCCGCACATCTTGTCGGCTCGGTGAAGCTGACTCAACTAATGCGCACGAAAAAGTAGTACCAACTTGGGCTGTAGAGTGCAAATCACGGATTACCCTCCCTCCTTCTGCTTGGCATAAAGCGGCGTGGTGAACTGCTGCTGAAAAATTTTTCATTCCTCGTTTACCCGGCGCGTGAATTCCTAGAAAGTACCCCGCCCCAGTAAATACCATCGGTTCATTAAGTACCATCCAGTTTGCTACCCGATCTTTAAAACGGCCTACAGTTAACTCAACGTATTCAACAAACCAACTTACAATATCACGATTAGTCCATCCACCCCGCTGATGGAGAGCTAAGGGTAAATCCCAATGATACAGCGTAACCCAGGGTTCAATATCACGCTCCAAGCAGCCATCAATCAGTCGGTCATAAAAATCAATACCAGCTTGATTAGGTGTTCCGATACCTTGGGGCAATACCCGCGACCATGCGATTGAAAACCGGAAGTTCGGAATATCTAATTGTTGAATAATACTTAAATCTTCGGGGTACCGATGGTAAAAATCACAGGCCTGATTTCCATTTTGGTTGTTATATGTTTTGCCTGAACGGTTAGCAAATTCATCCCATATAGACAGCCCCTTACCATCTTCCTGAAAGGCCCCTTCAGTTTGATAAGCAGCTGTAGATACCCCCCACTCAAAACTTGGATCACTATCTTCTGCGGTAAATTCAGTCATTTATCAATATTCAATCTTCTTCCTTCTTCCAACACCATGTCTATGATTTTTTCAGTAGTGTCGGGGTAATCTGCTTTAATTGACTGCAATTGTCCGACCCACTTTTGTACAAATGGGAGTTGTTTCTTCTTAAAGTTCTTCAGCACTGGTACCCCGAGTGATTCTAGTGCTGCTGCGTTGCAGTGCTGTTCGAATTGATTCTTCATTGGTATAACTAGCAGTTTCTTTTTTAAAAACAACGCCTCGGCTGGTGTCTCAAACCCCGCGCCGCACAACACACCTTCGCAATTTGTCATACTTTGAATGAATTGCTCGTTGTTTACCGGAGAGGTATAAACATTACCCTCCTGATAAGCCTTTTTGCTATGCTTGGAAAATACATGCCAGGAAATGTCTTTAATCATTTTTAGCCGATTAATAAGTTTCTGATCATCGAAGGCAGGTAGATAAACGGTATAGTGACCCAGATTATGCACTTCGGCCTGCCGAAGTTGCTGACGAATTACCGGGGTAAATATATTTGTATCAAATTTAGCGAAATGAAATCCATACGCTTGATCCGTAGGAGCATAATTTTTAAGTATTGCTTTACCCACTGGATCTTTTTTCTTGGGTTGGGGAGCATTCTCATTCAAAATAGCACTTTGGTGGCTCAGTGATATGCTGGGCACTTTTTTAAAGTAAGCTGCCCAAGCAGAAACTGGCTCGAAATCATTAATAATTAAGTCGTATTCATTAACAGGAAGATTCCGGACATCCTTTAGAAACCGACGGGTATCAGTTTTACGGTAAGTCCGCATTAAGTCCACTCCACCCGATTTACCAAAAATAAACCCAGCCCCCTTAAGTTGGTATTTGACCGAATACGGTAGAGATACATCAGCCTGAATGCCACTAATCAACAAGTCCAGCTCCACTTTGTCTTGAAGAATTGGTACAATATCGCGCGCTCGGCTAATGTGACCATTGCCTGTACCTTGAATAGCGTAAAGTACCTTCATTATTTGTTTAACCGAATTTCTTCTACCAAGTTTTTGTAGAGCACTCCTACATCTAAGTTTTCTATTTCTACTTCTTCTTCAGCCTCAGTAGTTTTTTCTTCATTGAGAGAAATATCGTCGGAGAAGCGATAAAGTGCCCACTTTTTTTTGTTGTACTCCAGTGCAGTTAGATTTTCAATCCAGTCGCCACTGTTAAGATAGACTACGCTACCCTGGCTATTATTAATAATCTTGATTTCAGGATTATGAATATGCCCGCACACAACGTAGTCGTAATCGTTATTAATGGCAATATCTGCCGCGGTATTCTCAAAGTCGTCAATGAATTTGACCGCGCCTTTTACTCTATTTTTTATTTTTTTGCTAAAAGAAACTCTTCCCATTCCTATTTTCTCTCGCACAAAGTTGACGAAAGCATTTAGTAAAATAAGTGTGTCATAGCCAATAGCTCCTAATTTAGCCAACCACTTAGAATGCTTCATAGTAATATCAAATACATCACCGTGAAAAATCCAGGCTTTTTTACCGTCTAGTTCTAAAACTACTTTATTCACAACTTTTAAAGAACCCATCGTAAACCCGTCAAATTTACGTAGCATTTCGTCGTGGTTTCCCGTGACATAATAAATGTCTACCCCTTTGGCCGCCATACCAAAGATCTGCTTTACCACTCGCATGTGGGAGCTAGGCCAGTAACGTTTGCTAAATTGCCAGATATCAATAATATCACCGTTCAAAACCAACGTTTCAGGCTTGATACTCTTAAGGTACTCAAGTAGTTCTTTAGCGCGGCATCCGTAGGTACCCAAGTGTACATCGGAAATAATCGCAACTTCGACTGATCGCTTTTTGGACATATCGTAGTAGTTTAAATTGAACTAAATAAAGTATTTGACTAGAAATTGTTTCTAATCCGCAAGACTGAATAGTCATAGCAGTCAGGTTTTGGGTTAGTACAGATTTGCTAACAAGAGAGATGCAGTGTATTACCCGAAAAGGGTTTAATAAAAGAGAATATAAATTGCAGGAGCGGAAATAGTAGATCAAGCAGACTGATCGTTGGTTATACAAATAACCGATTCTTATTCGAAGAGATAGTTATCTAACTATTAAGATATTGTTAAGCAATTGTTAAGTAGTCACTTAATATTCAAATGACTACGATGTTCTTGAAGGGCGTAGCACCCGCAGATTTTGAGGTTGTAGTGATATTGATAAATTTTGTTCTTCGGTCTTCACGTATTCCCCGTCGATATGAATGAGCGGATCATTCAGTTGCTGAATCTCAAATTGCTTAGCTTGTGTGATTTCAACGTAGGGCGAAAGATGAATTTGCCGAGTGAACGCTAGCAGCGTAAATGCAATAACGTAGGCAGGCGGGAAGGGCCGCACAAATACAATATCTAATAATCCGTCGTTAGTTTGCGCCTGAGGAGCTATAACGGCGTTGTTTCCGTACTGCTCACTATTGGCGAAGGCAATAAGAAAGAACGAATCTTCTACCTCCTTTCCGTTTAATTTATAACGGTAAGTGCGAGGTTGGTAGCTAGCAATTTCTTCCCAAATGCAGCGAATGTACGTGGCGTAACCCCGCTGAGCCTGATTAGCAAATTTCTTACTGATTAAAGCATCGAAGCCTGTACCCGACACATTGAAAAACGGGTGTCCATTTAAAAATCCTACATCAAGCAGCGACTCTTGCGACACATTAAGTTGTTTAATTGCCCGGGTTGGATTGGTTGAGATATTCAGATGACGGGCAAAACCATTGCCTGACCCGAGAGGAATAATGCCCAACACCGCTTGGCTACCGAGCAAGGCCCGGGCAGTTTCGTTGATCGTACCATCTCCACCTACGGCAATCACATAGTCAACTTGGTCGCGGTAAGACCCGCCAATTTCAGTAGCATGACCAGGATATTCCGTGAATATTATATCGTACTCAAAAAGGTTGGCATTAAGATGTTGCTTCACCAACAATGGGATGTCTTTCTGCTTGCCAATTCCTGAAATCGGGTTAACAACGAATACGCACTTCTTTTTTTGTGGCATAACTCTTCTCTCCCTAGTATATCGTAAACTACGTGGTCATTGTTTTAAGATGCATTCACGTATTATTGTATTTAAGTACTTGAGGGAAATTATTTGATGTGAACGAAATCGAGGATAAAAAAGAAGTTATCTACAAAATCTTTGTGTACGGAACTCTTCGTCAAGGTGGAATATACGACCACTATTTAGCAAGTAGCGAGTTAGTTCAAGCGGGGTATCGATTGCCGGGTTACGCACTGTATGACTACCAACATTGGTACCCCTACATGATTGCCCAAACTGGCTCTTCGGTAGTAGGCGATATTTACCGGGTGAGTGAAGTCGCTTTAACCGTTTTACACGAGTTAGAAGGAGTAGATGAGCAACTTTATCGCTTTATCTACCTAGCTGAACGCCAGTTCTATACGTACCTTAAGTATGATACTGACATAGCAGGACTACCTTACGTTGAAAGTGGAGATTGGCTCACTTACTACCAATCTCTTAAATTATAGCTATAAATGTGCGCGCATTACACAGTCTGTACAGTTTTACAGTTTCCAGACTCCGCTCTCCGCTTATGGTTTGTATTCTACCTCTTCATCTTCGACTTCTTCCGTTCTTACGGATGCTTTACGTTCTACAAACTGGTTCTCGATATAGTTAATATCTTCCTGGCTGACCTGGATTTTTTCGTTCATCTTCGCAATTTCATCGTCTAGTTCGTCTTTAGCTGCCATCAAGGTATTCATCCGATCTTCCGCTGCTTCCTGATCATTACTCAAGTCAAACTTCTCGTTTTCATCAGTCTTATCTGAATTTATTTTCTTTTGCATCCGGGCAGCAGACTTGTCAAGTTTGCGGTATTCTCGCTGATTTCTCTTCAAATCTTTTTCCAAGTTTTTAAGTCGCTTTTCATCGTCCTTAATGGTCACCTGAAGTTCATTAACCATATGATATTTTAACATACTACGGGTATAATTCCTTAGTTGCTCCATTTCATCAGGATAATCATCAGAATTTAGAGAAATATCGTAACCAGGCATAAATGCAACCGCCACCTGGGTCTGATCCTGCACCTGAGAAAGTAATACTTTTAAGTCACCCGTGTAGGAAGTAATGCTGGGTACTTTTGCTTCTTTTGCAATGAGTAAACCATTCCTCCCTTTTTTCAACTTTACACCTAATTCATCTTTAGTATAATCAATAATACTTTCCCGAAGATCGTCCTCAGACTCATCTACGGCTAACACCCAGGCAGGAGTCACTTTATCGTCTACATCCATCTTTTTTTCTGCGGGTTGTAAAAATTGGGCATAACCATATTGCATAGCAAATGCAAATACGAACGTTATAATAAGCTTAGTAAAATGTCTCATAGTATTTAAAATTTAATTTTGAGCTATATAATTTAATAATTAATTACCGAATTATACGTTATTCAATAGTAATCGACTACATTTTTTTCTAAATATCTTATACTTTTATTAGTTTCCATTTTCCTCGTCGGAAGAGGACAACACTTACTACTGCTGCTAATGAGAAAGCAATTGCTATGGAAATGTATACTCCTTGCGGCCCTATGTCCAACCAAACCGCTAAGCCATACGCCAACGGAATTTGTACCACCCAATAGCAGCCAATATTAATAAGCAAGGGGGTACGAGTATCGCCAGCTCCATTAAATGATTGAGCCAACACCATACCGTAGGACAGAAAAACGTATCCCAAACAGATAATTCGCAAAGACTCTACCCCGGTTTGAATTACTTTGGGATCGTTGCTAAAAATGCCGACAAACTGGCGCGCTCCGAAGTAAAATATTAGCGATAATACAGTTAGAAAGAGGAAGTTGTAGTACGCCGTTTTCCAAACTGACTTTTCGGCCCGTAGTGGCTGATTAGCTCCCAGATTTTGCCCAACTAAAGTAGCCGCCGCATTAGACAGCCCCCAGGAAGGTAGAATAGAAAAAATAATGATGCGAATAGCAATCGTGTACCCGGCCAAAGCCTCGTTACCAAACAGCGAAATAATTCGAACCAAAAATATCCAACTGGCTGATTCTACCAAAAACTGACTAACTCCTTCTGAAGCTAGTTTAAGCAGATTGAAAAGCGTTTTAGCGCGTATTACTATATTATCCCAGCCAATTTTGACAATTGTTTTACCATTCAGCAAATAGTACAACTGAAATAACACTCCTACTGTACGCCCAATAGTAGTGGCAATAGCCGCTCCGGCTACCCCAAATTCTGGAATTGGGCCTAAGCCAAAAATAAAGATGGGATCGAGAACGATGTTAAGCCCATTGGCTAACCAAAGCGACCGCATGGCGAGCGAAGCATTTCCTGCTCCCCGGAAAATACCGTTAATCAGGAACAGTAACATAATACTGGTATTGCTGAGAAACATGATACGAGTGTAGAGGAAGCCATCTTCCACAAGCTGAGGTTCGCCTCCCATGAG
>NZ_JBARYM010000162.1:0-3757 GCF_049647865.1 Tunicatimonas sp.
CAATATTGGTTGTAGCAGCAGCGAACCCCTTTCAAAAGAGTTATTACATGAACTTCAAAACCACCGATGGGATCGAGAACCCACTGAGTGGTCACAATAACAGTAAAAACACACTGAGAGAGGGTAAAGCTTCATTTTTATATATTTTACCAAATAAAAAAACCATACCTCGTACACGAAGTATGGTTCGGTAAATTCTCAAAAAGATATTTTCAAATAGCCAACTTCTCCAGATTTCTTTGGGTAAGTGGTTTATTAATGTACTGCTTCACACTTGCATATTTATGCGACTTGTTTACGTCCTGTGGATTGATAGATGAAGTAAGCATCACAATTCTGCAGAACTCCTTAGTATCATCAGAAAGTTTCTCAAACTCGTCTAGAAACTGAAAGCCATCCATAAGTGGCATATCAATATCCAAAAAGATGATTTCAGGTAGCACCTGCGCCCCAGTATCCCCTAATTTCTCGATATTTTTTAGAAACTCTATAGCACTCTTAGCTCCGGAGTGGGTATATATATGATCGCAGATGTTAGCAGCCTCTATCATCTTCTGATTAATCAGATTATCAATCTCATTATCATCGATTAGCATGACTGAACGATGTTTTTTCTCTTGTTCGGACATATTGTTCTTGCGCTTGTTGAGTTATTATTAGAAGTAAAGCTCTTTTTTCTAATATTCTAGGAATGATATAAATATGTTACTTATATGCTTTAGCATCAAATATGGTGCAAAATACGAACTTGCCGAAATAAAAAACCAAATAAATTGCGATTATACTTACCTTAAAAAAATTATATATTCCTTATAATTCGTAGTAAGGAATCAATAATACTACAGTATGTTAGAGTAAATTAATCGCAATTAGGTTGAAAAAGCACCTTAAAGTAAAAAAGTTGTTTGTTGACTTTGAACGCATCAATGTTGTTTAGCTACCAGCCAAATCCGTGAAAAGTACGTTCTCCGTCGGTAGATAGGCCTTCAATAAGTATTCCTCCTGTTTTGCTTTGCATTACTTCCTTTAATGCTTTCGCATTTTGAATTGGGTCTTTATCAATAGAAGTAATAATAAACCCTTCTTTCAGTCCCGCTTTTTTCCATTTTCCTTCACCAAGTTCTAACAGCTGGGTGCCCCCCTCTAAATTGAGGCTTTCCAACATCTCGGAAGGAAGGTCTCCAAAAGTACCTCCCTCAAACTCAACGGGCTGCACTTTTTGAACCATTTCGGTATTGCCCATTGTGTTTCTCAGCGTAGCGTACACCGTTTCGCGCGATCCATCTCGCCAAAAAGTAACTTCAACCTCATCGCCCGGTCGGTTACGCGCTACCAATTCCTGGAGTTCCGAAACATTATTAACCGATCGGCTATCAATTTCGATAATAACATCGCCCGCTTCCATTCCCGCCTCAGCAGCAGCACTCTCTTGGGTTACTCCGTCTACAAAAACTCCAGTAACAGTCTCTAGTCCTTCTTCTTCCGCTAGCTGGGCGTTAACATCCCGAATTCGTACTCCCAATAATGCCCGCTGTACTGAGCCAAACTCTAATAAATCGTTCATTACCTTTTGCACTAACGATACCGGTACCGCAAAGGAGTAACCTGCGTACGATCCGGTAGGAGTAGCGATAGCCGTATTAATACCTACCAACTCACCTTTGAGATTGACCAAGGCCCCGCCACTGTTTCCTTGGTTCACTGCGGCGTCCGTCTGAATAAACGACTCAATCTGTCGGCCATTTCGGTCGTGTAAAATATTAATATTACGAGCTTTAGCACTTACAATGCCCGCCGTAACGGTAGAAGTTAACGTTCCAAATGGATTGCCAATGGCCAGTACCCATTCGCCTACTTTCACATCATCTGAGTCGCCAAAAGAGACGAAGGGGAATAAAATACTTCTATCTTCTATTTTTAGTAGTGCCAGATCGGTAGTAGGATCAACCCCTACAATTTTGGCTTCATAAAACCGGTTGTCATCTAAGGTTATCTCAATCTTGTCAGCCTCTTCGATCACGTGGTTGTTGGTGACGATGTATCCATCATCAGATATTAGCACCCCTGAACCAGACGAACGGGAAGGTCGTTCAGCACCACGGTCACCGGGGCGACGATCATCAAAGTAATCGTAAAAATCTTCTAATAGACTATTTCGCGATTGGCGGGAACCACTGTAGGTAGAGCGAATAAATACTACCCCCGGTTTCACCTGCTCGGCTGCATAGACAAAGTTAATTCCATCGGGTACTGAGAAATTAGAGTCTGCCAGAAAGTTTACATTCGGGTACTCTATTCCTTGCTGTTTGTCATCAAAATTAACGTAAGGTGACTTCGTTGGTACTCCTAAGTAGTTAGTTACTCCAACCGATACCAAACCACCCAAAATAGCGGCTAGTATAATTCCAAAAATAAACTTTTTCTGACTCATCAACTCAATAATCTAGGGGGTACTGTTCACTTCATTGTTGATAACGATACCGTTGTGGCAGTGTTATAAAATTAAAAATAATATACCCGATCTTTTCCAACAATACAACTTAGGTGCATAGTTAGAACCTTGTCTAAAGTCAAAAGGATTAGAGCCAACAATTCGTACTTTACTGGTAAATTTTATCAGCAGAAGTATTGCAATTTTCATGATAACCCGCTAGTATTGCAGTCCCAAAAAGGAAACACTCCTCCTTAGCTCAGTTGGTTAGAGCGGCTGACTGTTAATCAGTAGGTCCTTGGTTCGAGCCCAAGAGGAGGAGCTTCTTTATGGAACGATCAAAATCAAGCACTTATGAGAAATCATAAGTGCTTTCTTATTTTCCTTTTCACTACGAATGCGGAGTTTTTGACAGGGATGCGATCTAAGGTGTACTAAGTTATAGTAGTCAGAAATTCTTGAAAGGCCCCCGTGGTTCGGCATCTTCCATTTCTTTCTGCCAGTTGACAAACTTTTCTCGCATCATCTTCAGCTTGCCCGGTTGGGCGGTACTTAAATCGTTTTCTTCTTTGATATCTTCTTCTAAGTTGAATAGATATTCTCCTTCTCTATTTTTTAACCATTTCCATTCGCCTACCCGAGCGGCTTGGTCGCCACGTAACTCCCAGTATATCTCCGACCGACCCTGCTCAGTTTCACCTTGCAGCACCGGTACCATATTAAAACCATCCAATGTGATAGAATCGGGCACTGGAACATTGGTAGCCGCTAGTAGGGTAGGCATAATTTCCAGCGAAGATAAGAACTGATTATTAATGCTGCCTGATTCTACCATACCAGGCCATTTAATGATGCAAGGTACCCGGATGCCGCCTTCGTAGAATTGCCCTTTCTTCCCCCGAAATGGCGAATTATCGGCACCTAAGCCTCCACCATTATCCGAGAGAAAGACAATAATCGTATTTTCTTCCAATCCGTACTCTTGAATGCGGGACAATATTCTACCGATACTAGCATCCATATAAGTAATAGCGGCGCGATAACCTCGCTGCCGGACGGTTGATCCTGAGTAACGATCTAAATAGATCTCCGGAGCTTGTACCGAACCGCGAATTTTAGGATCAAGATTAGATGCGCTATGGGGAGCGTTGAAGGGAAGATATAGAAAGAACGGTCGTTCTTTGTTTTCATCCAAAAATGCCAGGGCTTCTCGCTCAAATAGATAAGTACTGTACGTACCACTATCAGCCGTGGTGGGTTTATTGCCCAAAAACATAGAGGGTGTGCCGTAGCGTTCGTGCGTATAATAATCAATACCGGTATTAA
>NZ_JBARYM010000163.1:0-9219 GCF_049647865.1 Tunicatimonas sp.
AGTTAGACTCTGTGGTGATAAGTGAGAATCTCTATATCTTTTGCCTTACCTAACCATACATTGTGCTATGCAACACCTGCTAACTATCCTTCTTCTCGCTGTTACCTTAGCCGTTTCAGCTCAAACAAAATCCACCCAACAATCACCTTCGTTAACGTACGCTGAACCAGCGAGTGTGGGGATGGCGGCCGAACGGCTAGCCCGGATTGATGCGATGGCAAAAGAGGCTATTGAAGATAATGAGGTACCCGGCTTGGTTGCGCTGGTAGCCCGACGCGGAAAGATTATTTTTCATAAAGCCTTCGGTACGGCTGACCTATCGGGCCGGAAGTTAGAAAGAGATGCAATCTTCCGGATAGCTTCCCAAACCAAAGCCGTTACCGCCACTGCCGTAATGATGCTCTGGGAAGAAGGATTGTTCCGTTTGGATGATCCCATCTCCAACTATATCCCCGAATTTAAGAATCCTCAGGTGATCAAGAGCTTCCGCTACGCAGATACCTCATATACTACTAAACCCGCTGAAAACGAAATTACTATTCGCCATCTGCTCACCCACACCTCAGGTTTGGGCTATGGTTTTATCGATGGTGACGAGCGATTTAAGATGATTTATCAGAAAGCCGGAATTGTTGATGCCTTTACCACTGATAATATTACGATAGAAGAGAACATTAAGAAGCTGGCAAAACTGCCGTTGCACTTTAATCCGGGAGAGAAATACTCTTACGCCGAAGGACTGGATGTACTCGGCTACTTTGTAGAAATTATGTCAGGTCAGCCGTTTGATGAATTTCTGCGCGAGCATCTGTTTGAACCACTCGGTATGAACGACACATGGTTTTATCTACCCAGTAATAAAGCTAATCAGTTGGTGGCGGTACAGCGTTGGAATGATAATCAGTGGAAACGTTACTCCGGTAACGGCTACGATGCTGACTATCCGGTTAAAGGTGAAAAAACCTTTTTTTCTGGAGGGGCAGGATTAAGTAGCACGGCGAAGGACTATGCTACTTTCTTGCAGATGTACCTCAACGGTGGCGAACTAAACGGAATGCGGATACTAAGTCGAACTACCGTACAATCCATGATGGGCAACCAGATTGGTAACCTCTGGGAGGGGCAAGACCGCTACTACGGACTGGCCTTTGGCGTGCTCAATCAGACTGGACAAGACCAGGGTGGGAGGGGCAGTATTGGCACGTTCGATTGGGGCGGTTACTTTAATACCCAATACTTTGCTGACCCGCAGGAAGAACTCATTGGCATACTAATGAAGCAAACCCGGGGTGGCAACGGCGATGATACCGGTTGGAAGTTTCGCATACTGGTCAATCAGGCGGTGGATGACTGATTTATTCCGCCGGAAAGTAGTACCTTGTAGCGTTTTTTACGCTATCTCAATTCTATGAGTCTACCCATTTTTTTTGCCGGGTTATTCTTATTACTACTTTTTGTTCACGATCTGGTAATCACCACTTTATCTAATAAAGGTGCTGGATGGTTCACCCGCCATGTTGGGGTGGGAATATGGACGGTTCTGCTCGCCATTAGCAGGTTAACGAAGCAGCGCTGGGTGCTCACCTACGGAGGTACCCTAATCTTGCTATCGGTGTTGCTCATTTGGCTTTTAGGTATCTGGACGGCTTGCACCGTTATGATTATTAGCGAGGAAGATTCGGTAATGAATATCGAGACTAATACCCCCGCTTCGTTCGTCAGTAAAATATACTATACCGGCTACACACTATCTACTTTTGGCAACGGTGATCTGGAGCCGGGCAATGAGTTTTGGGAGATATTCACTGCGCTATTTTCCTTCACTGGATTAATCTTCATTTCTATTGCTTTAACCTATTTACTACCCGTGCTATCGGCCGAAATTGAGAAGCAGCGCCTCAGCGCCTATGTCTCAACATTAGGCTATTCGGTCGATGAGATTCTCAAACAAGCTTGGAACGGAAAAGATCTATGTGCTTTAAAAGTGCATCTTCCCCCCTTGACCAGCATGATTCTTCAACACACTCAAAACCACCACGCTTACCCAGTACTCCATTACTTTCATACCGACCGAAAGAAAGATGCTTTCGCTTTAAATTTGACTAATCTGGATGAGGCATTAATGCTTATGGAATTAGTACCTGAACATCAGCGCCCGTCTAAGCAAGTATTACTGCCGCTACAGAACGCAATATCTCATTACCTTAGCACAGTACAGGATGTGTACGTTCACCCCGCCGAGCAAGCACCCCCGCCGCCTTCCCGAGTCACCTTAGCTGAGATCATTACAGTAGATCAGGTGGAGTGGGATAGGCACTACCGTTGCTGGGCTAAACGACGGAAAATGTTGTTAGGACTACTTCATAATGCCGGCTGGTGCTGGGACGATCTGGAAGCCGGTGCATTTCAGAACTACCGGGAAAATATTGATGAGAATAACGAGTAGCTATGGTTTAATACTGTCTTTTAAAAGGTAATAAGACCTCTGCTACTTATTAGAGACAGTTTGATTTAACCACAATTCGTAAAACGTAGATTCGTGACCGTCGTAGCGGAAGAAATCCAAGTCACCGTCGCCTTCAACATCGGCTAGGTAAGAATTATAGGCTCCGGTTTTGGTCAGCACTTGCTCTTCCCAGTTCATGTTATCTCCCTGATTGATGAAAAGAATAACCGGACTGTTTTCCGACTCACCTTGGTCGCCGTTATTACCCGAAAGCACATCGTAATCGCCATCGCCGTCCACATCGCCTACTTGTAGCGTGTGGGAAAAGGTATTTTTGCCAATCTCATGCATCGTCCAGTCACCTTCCTGCGGATTCGAAGAATCGTACCAGGCAATGCGGTCACGGAACTTCTCGGAGCAGCTAATGAAAACTTCATCTCGGCCGTCATCATCAATATCAGCGCAAAATATCTTAGTAGAATTGTACTCCCACGAGCGGCCTTCGTCGCTATTCCAGTAAGGATCAATGTTCCTGACTGTCCAGTCACCCATCATATCATCGCCGGGGTTTTCAAACCAAAAAGCCGTTGATACCACGTCAATATCTCCGTCGCCATCCAGGTCGCCCACGTGTTGTCCTTCGTGCAGGGTTTCTACAAACACATCCGCCGCTTTTTCCCACTGTTCGGGTGAATCCTGACGATACACCACCATCCGGTGCGAACTAAAGCAGGTAGCCGCTAAATCTAGTTTGCCATCTTGGTTCAGGTCAACTAAGTCTAAGTCTTTTATGAAGGGCGGAAATTCTCCAAGATAGTGGGGAGTCCAGGAAGGGTTTTCGTACCAGTATACCTGAATAGGCTCCTCGCCACCTACCCATTCACCCGCACCAACTGGGCCAATTACATCAATGTCGCCGTCGTTGTCAATATCACCCGAAGCTAAGTCACCGCTAGCAAAGGTTCCCCCTTCGGGACCTTCTTCAGCAATCATATGCAAGGTTGAACCGCTAAAGTCTTCATGGGTTTCGTACCAACCGAGCCAACCCCCGCGAGCGTTATTATTAATCACGAAGAAATCCACCAGCCCATCCTGATTCACATCGGCGTGGCTCCGGGCCCACCACCACTCGGCCCCTTCCGAAACTAGTTTCTTCTGCTCAAACGGAATTGAGTTATATTCCAAAGCTGCGCTTCCTAACAAAGCAATGAGTAGTAATCCGAATGCGTATTTGGGTAGATTGGTGTATTTCATAGTGTTAATTAGGAAACTTTAGAACCATAAAAGTTACTGAAAAGAGCGATGAATAAAAATGATGGTGGGGAAATCTTAGTTTTCTGATAGCACCCTACGGTAAATTATATGCCAACCATTAGGTGATAAACGGACAATTGTCTTGTATTTAAGGACAATTGTCCGTTACTTTAGATTAAAAATGGAAGATGATTAGTAATCAGCGTTTGTTCTCAAAATATGAAAGCACAATCAAAGATGACTACGCTATTGTACTAAATTCATTAAAAGGAATGAAGGTAAATGTATTTTTTGATTTGGCTTCTATCGCGGGGTTAAAAAAGCAGCAATTGGCAGATGAGATTTTTCGAGTATCCCTAAAAACGATCACTCGCTACCAAAAAGATAATAAACGGTTTGATCCTCGAAATAGCGAATTGGCGCTGAAGCTGATTGTCTTATACAAAAAAGGAGTAGAAATCTTTGGTGAAACCCAGAGTTTTAATCGTTGGCTAAATAAACCAGCTTTTGGTCTGGGTGACCAGATTCCTTATCAACTGATGAATACTTCTACTGGCATTGATCTAATCTTGGAAGAGCTGATTAGGATAGAGTTTGGAGCAACTGCATAAATGTGGAAGTTTACCGAATCTGTCTTAAGAAGTGGTCTACTAAACTTACTACCTCAGGTTTCCCTGCCCGATGGAATTCCAAAGGAAAATTTGTGCTTTATACGGCTAGTAGCCGAGCATTGGCTTGTCTAGAAAATGTTGTTCATCGAAGTGGCGAAGGTTTGAACGGTAGCTTTAAAGTGATGGTCATTAAAATTCCTAATGAAGTTGCGATCACTGAAGTAGAAGAAGGTCAGTTACCAATGAATTGGATTGATTTTGCCGCCTATTCGGAATGCCAAAAGATAGGCGATCAGTGGGTGAACGATAATAAGACACTTCTGCTTAAAGTTCCGTCGGCCATTATTCAGAAAGAGCACAACTACCTTTTAAACATCAATCATCCGCAAATGAGCGAAGTGAAAATACTCGGTACTGAAGACTTCCAATTTGACTCCCGAATAAAAGGGAATTAGGAGAGAATGAATCTACTCTTCTATGCTTATGAAACCCTCTCTCCCCTTAAACACCCTCGCGTACAACCCACTGCTATCGCTGCTGACGAGTACATCAGGTTTTAGGGAGTTACGTAAGACAAATGAGCCGTTGCTTTCGTAGCCTTCAATAGTTACCGGACTCATGTTATTCCCTTCAATACGGGCTTGGAAAATGGGGTTTTGACCTTGGGTGTTGAAGTCATCGGCAAAATCGCTGCTGGTGAGGCGAACGAGTTGGTTCAAATACTGAGCCGTTTGGGCGGAATCAGCCGGAGTGCCATTGACAGTCCAAGTGCTATCAGTCAGAGCGAGCGTGAAACTGCTGTCGGCGGGGTATTGGAACGAAATACGGGAAATTTTTTCTTTCTCCAGTTGCAGGAAGTTGCGGTCGCGCCAGCTGTTGAACGGTTGATTAAAAGACGTGGTGAGAAAGCCATCAACGGCGTACACTTCGGGTTCATCGGCCAGACGAACGTAAGATGTAGCTTTGGGACGTTGTTGCTGCATGGGCGGCATACCGGGTTGCATCGGTTGCTGCGGAGGTAATTGTTGTAGACTAAACTTTCCCACGTACACATCCGCCAGTAAATTCTCACCACTGTAAGCTTGCACCCGGCTACCGAGCGAGTCGGTTACTTCAAAAGTATTCCACTTTTCTTCCGAGCGGGCCGCTAGCCGTTGGGGTTCTAGTTGCAGAAGTGTTCCCAACAAGCTTTGTACGGCTTGCTGGTCGGCCTGAGCAGTTTTGCCGCCCTGCGACACTTGCCAGTTATCCTGCTCCTGAGTGAAGGTGACCGCCTCGCCTTCTTTAGGGTTCAGTACCAGCCGAGTGACTGATGTGGTATCCATCGTAACCAGATCAGTGCGGAAATTGCGTTCGTCGGCCTCACTACCTATAAATTGCGTAGCGAGATAAATCACGAATAATACTCCAAAAGTGATCGAAAGAATCTTATTGTTATATGGTTTATGCATAGCTTTCTTGCATTCGTTTTTGTCGAATAGTACGTTTCATCTGGAAGCGAACCACGCCGTAGCCCACTACTAATAAAATCGGAATTAAGAAGTTAGCGTACTTAATCAGCGATTTAGTAGCGTCTTCTACCTGCTCGAGCGGCCGGGAGGTAACTCCTTTAGTACGCAACTCAATCAGCCCGGTATCGTCCGAGAGCCAATCGATGCTGTTTACCAGCAAGCTCACGTTATCACCGCCTTGTCCGCCACCTTGGGTAGCGAATCCGCCATCGGCGACTACCACCATTTTGGCTTCAGTATTGCCTTCAATAGTGCCTTCCAGAGCTGCCGCTACCGGCAAGGCTTCCAGCGGAAAATCATTTTCTGTCCACTGCTTGTTGATGTCAAAATACGCTGGGGCCGGAACGGTGCCCGATTGGGCCGATGATCTGGCTAGTGGGGTGAACGTTACCGTATTACTAGAATCTTGTGATCCGGTATAAGCTAGTGAACTCACAAATGGCATAATTACGGCTTCTAATCCGGCACTGATGGGGTGCTCAGTGAAATTACTTACAATCGGTAAGTAAGGGAAAGAAACCTGCGTATTCATCGTGAAAGGCCCTTGCTGCTGCTGAACCGTGACGGCGCCGCAGTTAGCATCTACTACAAATTTTTCTTCCACTTGTACGCCTTTGTCAGCCAGCCAGCTTTCCAGCCCAGTGTTGACCACCCGTCCGTAGGCGTTTTGCAAATCGCCTTCCACTCGGTCGTAAGCCAGCATGATATTACCGCCTCGGGCCAAAAAAGCATCCAGTTGCGCTAAATGTTGGTCGGGAAACGAGTCGGTAGGAGCGAGAATAGCAATCGTTTTGAACTTGGTGGGAATGTCGGTAGAATCAGTTAACGTCAAATCTTCCGGGCTGTAGAGAATAAACAGTTCGTTAGCTACCTGAGGAAGCGCGCTGATAGACGGCTCACCGTGACCCTGCAAAATACCGACGGAGGGTTTATCCACGGACGATATTTTCTTGATGTTGGTTGAAAGGGTGTACTCCATCGCCGCTCCCGGCTGTACAAAGGGAATCACCTCCTGCTCTTCGTCCATTTGGATAACGGCACCCAGAAATGCTCGCTTCTGACTGATTTCATCCTGATCGCGTACATTTACTAATACCGGCGAAATACCGTTCTGCATGGCTTCCTGCTCAATCTCAGGGTCATCATTCGGGTTCACAAATTCGTACACCACCATGTCGCCAGAAGTGTTGGCGTACTCTACCAGCATCTCTCGAAAATCCGATTTAGTGCGAGCAATATCGGGCGGTAGGTCTTCCGAGAAATAGGCCGTAACGGTAATCGGTTCAGCCAGTTCATTCAGAATATCTTTGGTCGCCTGACTCAAGGTGTAGCGTTGGTCTTCAGTAAAATCCAGCCGTAAGAAATAGTTGGATGACAATAGGTTCGCCAAAACAAGGATTCCTACGATTAGGGCTACGGATATATAAAGAGAGCTTTTACGTTGCATATTTTTAACTACTGATGATAAATGAATAATGCTTGCTCCAGCTTGACTGGAGACTAATCATACTAAGTTTCGTTTGGAAAGACTTACTTCGGATAGCACAATGCCGAGAATGATGAGGGAGAAGAAGTAAATAAGATCTTTGGTATCGATTACGCCTCGGGTCAGCGATTCGTAGTGAGTGGATAGACTTAAAGCGCTGAATACTTCGCCCATCGTACCGGTAAAGCTGCTGGCGAGAACGTCAAAGATGATGTGAAAAAACAAGCCAATAAATAGCGCGCTTAAAAAAGCGACAATCTGATTGTTGGTGGTGCTACTGGTAAAAATTCCGATACTGATGTACACCGCACTCATCAAAATCAGTCCCAGATAGCCGCACCAGATAGCTCCGTGGTCTACTTCGCCCAAACTAGCGATGGTGAAGTAATAGGGTAACGTGAATAACAGCGCAATCACTATCAAGAGTAAACAGGCTAAAAACTTCCCAATCACTAGCTGACGGTCGGTGACTGATTTAGTCAGCAGTAATTCAATGGTTCCGGCTCGCTTTTCTTCGGCCAGCATTCGCATGGTGAGGGCCGGAATAAAGAAAAATAATGTCCAGTAGGCAATACTGAAAAATGACTGGAGGCTAGCCTGCCCGACAAAGAACACGTCGGAACCGTAGAGCCAGGTGAAAAATCCACTAAAGCCCAAAAATGCTACCAGCAAAATATAGGCGATCAGCGAGTCAAAGAAAGATTGAAGTTCTCGTTGGGTTATAATCCAGATAGTCCTCATGGTGAATTGCAAATTGGAAGATTGGAAAATTGAAAATTCTCTTAGAAAATAATTTTCAATTTGTAATTATTTAATCAACTAACAGTTAGATCGCGGAAGATGTCTTCTAATTTAGTTTCTATAGGAATAAGCTCGGTGAGTACCCAGCCCTTTTCAACACAAAGCCGGAAGATGTCGCGGGCAGGAGAAGCCTCGGGTTTACCCTGAACCTCAAACTGGTCTTGATGCGAATTAAAGTAAGCCACTTGTTCTACCGACGGAAGTTTTTTCAGAGCTTCTAGTGCCTCATTAGCAGTAGTATCCTCAATTTTAACTTTTACTACTTCCAGTCCTTGGGCTTGTTTGCGAAGGGTAGTCGCCGTACCATCCGCCACAATCTTCCCTTTGTTGATAATCAGAATACGATCGCAGGTAGCTTCCACTTCCGGTAAAATATGCGTACTCAGAATTACGGTCTTAGCCTGGCCTAAATCTCGGATTAGCTTTCTGATTTCTACAATCTGGTTAGGGTCTAATCCAGTCGTAGGCTCATCCAGAATTAGAATTTCCGGATCGTGGATCATCGCTTGAGCTAACCCTACCCGCTGACGGTAGCCTTTAGAAAGTTCACCAATTTTTTTATGCTTTTCGGCATCCAACCCGCACACCCGTACCATCTCCCGAATTCGCTCATCTACCTGGGCTTTCGTTACGCCTTGTAGCAGCGCACAAAATTTTAGGTAGTCAATTACGGGCATATCCAGGTAAAGCGGATTGTTTTCCGGTAGATAGCCAATATGAGATTTAATGAACGCTGGATCATTTTTTACCGATTTGCCGCCAATTCTGACGTCACCTTCACCAATAGCGATGTAGTTGGTGATCATTTTCATTGTGGTAGTTTTTCCGGCTCCGTTGGGGCCGAGAAAGCCTAAAATTTCCCCGGTCTTTACCGAAAATGAAATATCGTCTACCGCCTTTTGGGGACCATACCATTTAGATAAATTCTCGATCTGAATGTCCATACCCAAGTGTAGGTTAATGGTAGTTATAAATAGGTTTTTCGTAGTCTTGCAGTAATTCGCAAAACTGCAAACTGCTTTAAAAAGAAGCAAAGGAAAAGAGAAAAAAAGAGTTCGTCTTGAGTGAATTTTAACAAAAATTAAGTTTCTATTTACCGGATGTTAATGC
>NZ_JBARYM010000164.1:0-1626 GCF_049647865.1 Tunicatimonas sp.
GCGCTTCCCTGGTCGGAAAGGTGCTGATAAGCCGCTTGAAGGGGTTCCCGTAGAGCAGTGGTATATTGATTTTCCTTCTCTGGGCTCATCTGGCTACGAAGGATTGTTCCGGCTCCGCCGTGAAGGGCAATGGCAATGGGCATAAAAAGTCAGTATTGTCTGGACTTGCTAAAGTAGGCAAATTTAGCTTTTGATACGACAGGAAATAATACAGGCTACGTTAGCTTAGTTATTACGCACTATTTCATATAGAAAACAGGTTCCAACGGCTTACTAATAGGTGAATCATCCGCGTGGGTTTCCATGATATCTTTCATGTAAGCCCACCACTTTTTCATTACAGTCTCCTGCGCCAACTGATCTACCTTCTGGTCGTCGGCCAGCACGTAGGTAGCGAACAATTCGTGCGTATCGGGGTCGTGAAAAATATGATAATCGCTAATGCCGCTTTGGTGCAGCAAATCCACCAGTTCGGGCCAGATGGCAGCGTGTCGTTTTTGGTACTCTTCCGCGTACTCTGGAAGCAACTGCATCTTAAACGCAACTTGTTTCATGAGTGATAGGTTGATAAGTAAAAAGTTGTTGTTTGATACAGGTTAACGAGCAGCAATAGGCTCTACTGAGTATCCCGATTCCCTCAATTGTTGAATCAATCCCTGTTTATACTGTAAATGCCGAAAACCAACGGCTACAAAGCAACTATTTTCTTTAAGTGCTTTTTGAATGATAGTTATCCACTTATCATTACGCTCAGTTAATTCAAAGGGGTGATCATGGTTTTCCTTTTCTAGCTGATAATCAATATTGAGGTTTTTGTAATCTTCTAACTGTTCACAACCTGATAAATCGTCGTTTAGCATTCTATCCATATATTTTGCACACATAGCTGCATATACAGAATCTTCTTCAGAAGTACTACTGAGAGAAGATCGCAGAAGAATATTTAATTGATTTTCATCCAACGATCGTATCTCCTTATTACTATTTAAAGCAGTTTCTACTATAAAAGAATCCAACGCTTCATAGGATTCACGGTCTTGGATATCGCAAAAATGAGTTGTATATAATTGAGCAAGATTAAGAGCAAGTATACTAGGAGGTAGATCGTAGTAACCTTGATCTTCTGACTTTTCTACAAAGGATTCAAATACCCGCTTTTGTTCTTTATCTAAGAGATTATCCCACCGTTCAACGCTCCAATAGTTGAGCTTTACGTCTTCACTCAGAGTTGTATTGGAATCAACTGTTGTCCGTTCTACAAAAAGTATATCAGCTTCCTCTAACTTTTTCACTGAATTAGGCAGCGATAAGAAAAAGTCAGGGTTCACTGTATGAAATGTCCCAAATAGGTAGGAAGTATCTTCAACTCCAGCCTTACTCACTTTCCATAGCAGCGTATTCGGATTATCCTGACCGATTAGACTTAAGCTGAAAAGAAAAGAAATGAGTAGAGTCAGCAACCTGAGCATAAGTAAGCTGTTTGGTAAAAACACTACGCAATAATATCCTTCACTACTTCACCGTGCACATCGGTTAGGCGAAAGCGGCGGCCCTGGTGTTTGAAGGTTAACCGTTCGTGGTCTACTCCGAGCAAGTGCATCAGGGTAGCCTGGACGTCGTGGACGT
>NZ_JBARYM010000165.1:0-2316 GCF_049647865.1 Tunicatimonas sp.
CTATCGTATTATCATAAGCTATTTTGGTTGCTTCCACAGTTAAAGGAGCTAAAACTCGATATTGCCACGGGTTGTGAAAGCGTGAGTTAACCTCCAAAAAATCTATATGCCTTTCGTATTGCTCTATTGCTAAACCGTAATAATAGTTTCGGTAAATAGGATAAGCCGACATTATAGCTAAGCATACAGCCGCTAAAAATGTAGCCCACTTATTTTTTAGCAATGATTGTATAGTGAGGGTAGACATACTTCGTTTGTTTTCGCGATAATTGAATAGAAAAGCCCATATCGCTTAGCTGGCTCTTAATTGCTGAATACGAACATTCATTTCCAACCTCACCTGAAAAAATTACATCATGAATTTTATTGAACCATACTAACGAACTATCGCTATCAATATCCTTTAATATAAGTTCTGCCCCTCCTTTCATAGAGTTATACAAAGATTGTAAAAAAGTAAGTTGATTGTTTTTAGGTATGTGATGTAGCACATCTATCATAAATATCTTGTTGGCAGACGAGATATCGGAGGGTAGCTAAACCCCGTCATACACATCAAATACTGTTTCAATGTTAGAATGCTCATGTAAAGCTCTAGCATTCTCAATAAGCTTCAAATCTATATCAATCCCTTTAACCCTTCTAGGACGAGAGAAAGCCGTAATTAGCTTAATAAACTGCCCCGATCCGCATCCTATATCATATACAGTATCACCTTCGTCTACGTGATTAATAAGCTCACTAAAGGAACATATATATGGACGATATACTATTTTTAGCCGATCAACGAAACTTGCATTCGTGCGCTGATTTTTAAGGTATAAAACGAGTTCCTCGGTGTTCATTCTAATATATTAAATACTGATCAATGTAAAATTAATATTTTTCAGCAATAATATAATTTAATTCTTAAAAAATTAAACATATTTGTACGAAACAAAAATTTAGTATATTTTTTTATAGTGAAACCATAAATCACTGAAGTACGAAGAACTAAATAGATAATCCTATAGGCTGGTTGTTCTACAAAATCAAATTTCATATTTTATCTTTGTTCTAATTTCATGAAAAACTACAGTTGTGTAAGTATTTGATAATCAGAAACTTATTAACTCTAACTTGGCATTTTTAATTTGAAATTAGTATAGCTCAGGCTATTTTGAAAACTTTTTCATCAACAAGCCAACTACTTTATTAGTAGATTTGTACACCCAGTTTATACCCCTTTTTATTTAAGAAATGAATACTGAGTATAATAAGACTCACTTCCTTGACCGGCTTAATATTCTCAGTGCAGTCCAAGGGGCCGCTTTGTTATTAGTGTTTTACACTACGCTGGCACTAACTAATACGATCATTCCTGAAAATATTACCGACTACACCAAAGCCTATTATGCCGGGGGAAAGGCGGTTTGGGATGGTAATTACGACGATCTTACATCTTTGATCCATCAAGCCCTGTTCACTAATATTCCCATTGTGGCGGGGTTGCTTTCCCCTTTTGCCGTTTTTGATTCCTGGACGGCCGGACGTATTTTCTCCTTTCTAATGTTTGTAGCTACCGCCGGAGCTTATCTGCTACTTGCTCGACACTACTGCCCCAACCGGCGGGGATTGCTGCTGCTGTTATTTCTGGTTAATGGCCCCCTGTGGTACTGTTTGCAGTTGGGCAATACTACTAATGCTATTCTTTTTCTATTCATTGTAGCCGTATTGCTTTGGGAACGAGACCATAACTACTCCGCCGGATTGCTGATTGGTTTTTGCTTAGTGATTAAGCCCTTCTTGATGTTGGTAGGGGTGTACTTTTTGTTGCGGGGTAAGTGGAAGATTGTATTGGGAGCCGCTACCGTAGGCCTAGGCATGGCTCTGCTATCGGTTTTGTTTTTCGGATGGCAAATGAACCTAGACTGGTACGAATACTGTATTGCTGCTTTTGGAGGACGACCAATGGCTGCTTTCAACGTGCAATCCGTTGGAGGGTTCCTAATGCGGCTGCAAACCGGACGTAAATTTCTCTGGGACTGGTCGCCCCGCGATTTGGTTCCGGTGCTAAAATTTGTTCACACCTTCATTCTACTGGGCATGATTAGCACCGGGTTTGGCATCATTCTTTGGAAGAAACGTCCTAAACCCGCAGTGAGGCCAAGTGGATTAACCTCGTACGACTACTGGAGCTTTTCGATAGTACTTACGCTATCGCTAATTTGCAGTACTGTTTCTTGGACCCATTACTATTTACTGCTTTTTATGCCTTGGGCTTGGTACTTGGGGGGAACAATGTCTTTACCCAATGATAAGACTACCCAATACTTA
>NZ_JBARYM010000166.1:0-4999 GCF_049647865.1 Tunicatimonas sp.
CTCCACTTCCGCCCACAATTTCTTGATTGTAGCTTAGAACGACCTGGGGTAATAAGGTGTTGAGCGTCACTTCGCTTACCAAGTTAGGATTGGTGTCAATTTCGTCCAGTGTCTCTTCTGAACAGGCGTAGAGCAGACCAACTACGGCTATCGCTAAAAATAATATTCTTGATTTCATAATCAGTTTTTTTATGGTTCAAATTAAAAAGTAGCCCGCACCCCTAAACCGTAGCTCCGGGTTTGCGGCAACTGATTCCACTCTACACCCCGGCTGTTCGGACGATTACCTTGGAAGGTTTCTACGTAGTTTACTTCCGGATCAACGAAGGAATCAGTGATCAGAAACAGATTGCGACCAGCAAAGTAGACGGATAATCCCTCAAAGAAAGTGCGATCTACTACGGCTTGGGGTAAGTTATACGAAACCGATAGTTCGCGCAGCCGAAGGAAAGACGCATCTTGCAGAGCATCCTGGTAAGCACCCACAAACTGCCAGATGTGCGTGTAGTACGTAAAGCCTTTGTTAATCGCAATATCATTTTCGCCCGTGGTAGTAACTATCCCTTCAGCAGAACGTTGGCCTTTCACCCCATCAATAACGATATCTTCTTCCCGACTTAAGGTTTCGGCCGATGTTCCCCGAAAACGAGTTTCAATGGCTGATTGCGAGAACAACTGCCCCCCCTGTTGCCAGTCTAGCTGGAAAGAAAGTGATAGATTTTTGTACGAAACATTATTAATAAAGCTCATGGTAAAATCCGGCAGGGGCGAGCCGATTACTCGGTTTTCAAAATCAATAATTGGCATTCCGTGTACCGGACTGCTCTCATCATCCAGTACCACCACCCGATCGGTTTGCGGATCGCGCAGGAAGGAAGTTCCAAAAAACGACGGATAGTCTTCCCCTACCTGCGCTACCTGAATAGTATTTACGCCATCAGGGGAGGTAATGCCGATCTGCTCGATGCCATCCGCCAGTTGTTCTACCTTATTCTCGAAGGTTAAGAAGTTGGTAATTAGCTCCCAGCGAAAGTTGTTGGTCACCACCGGAAGCAGCGACAGTACTATCTCGTGTCCCTGAGACGAAATTTCACCAGCATTCCGTATCTCCTGAGATGCCCCGGTTGATAGTGGCAGTGGCACCTGGAAGATCTGATTCTCCGACGTGCTGTTGAAGTAGGTGTAATCAATACCGATACGGTCGTCTACGAACCGAAAATCCAATCCTAGTTCTAACGTTCGGGTATTTTCCGGGGCTAGGTCGGGAGCGATACGAACGCTATTCTGAGTAAACGCACTCAACCCATTAAAGGGAAATACAAAACCACCCGCGTTGGTCGCCCGGAAGCCATTGTTGTTTACGTACAGCGGTCCGGCTTGCCCAACTTCCGCCACGCTGGCTCGCAGTTTAGCAAACGACATAACATTCTCGAGTTCAGGCAGTAAACGCGTCAATATAACGCTCGTTCCTACCGATGGGTAAAAGAACGAACGGTTCTCGGCGGGCATGTTGGAAACGTAATCGGTACGTCCGGTCAGGTTAAGATAGATTTTCTCCTGCCAGCCCAGGTTAGCACTTCCGTAAAAGCCTACAATCCGGCGATTCTCCTCCGAGTTGCCCGCCGTAATGAGGGTGGCATTGGATAGATTGGGAAAGCCACCTACCACAAAGTTTTGCCCCACAGTATTGTTACTGCTCAGTCGCTGGTCGAAAATCTCATTACCGGCAATCACATTCAGCGAAAAGTCTTCCAACTGCTTATCGTATGACAGATAGACGTTAGAGTTTACGTTCTGACTCGCAATATCGGCCAGATTAAGTAATCCGCCACTAGGAGGGTTCGTACGCCCAATATCACCGGTACCCAATTCCCGGAACTCTTCTTGCAGCGTAGTGAACCGGTCGATACCCAAACGGTAATTTAGCGATAGCGAGGGCAGCATCTGATATTCCAAGAAAATATTCCCAAACATGCGGGGGGTTTCGTTGGTACGGTAGTTATTGGCTACTACCCAGTAAGGATTGTTCTGCCCTCCCCGAAAGTAGTTTTGACGGTAGGGGTTGCTGGGGTCGGCAATGGGGGTGCCCGCTAGGTTGTATGAAGGTGGTGCTTCCCAAATACCCCGAAAGTAATTGGTATTGCCCGCCAGATCAGGAAAATCGTCTACCGTTAGTTCGGAATAGTTCAAAGAGACCGTAGTGGTAAATTTTTCGTGCAATTTGTACCGCCCGTTCACCTTGAAGTTTATTCGTTCTAAGCCGGTATTAGGCACTACCCCTTCTTGCTGGCTGCGACCTAAACTTACAAAGTAACTTCCTTGTTCGTTAGCATTAGCGATAGATACGTCCGTATTCCAGGTGTAACCGGTTTGGTAGAAGGCATCGCTATGATCGTAGGCCTGCGCTACCACTTCTTCGCCCAAAGCGTTGGTGTAGGTACCGATTTCACTGATGCGGGGACCGTACGATATTCCACTTCCGGTGTTCAAACTTCCGTTTCCCTGGGCGTAGGTTCGCTGCAAATCGGGCAAGTAGCTGACTTCATCCATACTTACGAACGTTCCCACAGTCACCTGCGGTCCGTTGTTGCCCAACTCGCCCTGCTTGGTAGTAATAATAATTGCTCCGTTGGCCGCGCGTATTCCGTACAGAGCCGAGGCCGTAGCTCCCTTTAGCACGTTCATACTTTCAATATTACTCGGATTCAGATCAATGGGGCGACCAGAGACCGGTAAGCCATCTACCACGTACAGGGGTTGATTATTCCCTGTGATAGAGCGACTACCCCGAATATTTACGATTGGTGACCGTCCGGGCATTCCGCTGGATAGATTGACCGAAACCCCCGCTACTTTACCCTGTAGTGAATTTAATACGTTGGGATTACCTACCTGATCTAATGCTTCTCCCTCTACCTCTTGGGTAGCGTAAACTAGTTGTTCTTTGGTTGCCTTAATGCCAAAAGAGGTGACAACAATCTCGCTAAGCGTACTAACATCGGGAGCCATCGACAGGTTAAGGGTAGTTTGACCACCAATGGGAACCTCCTTGCGAACGTATCCTACCGAAGAGAACACTAACGTTGTCACGTCGTCAGCCACGGTTAGTCGATAGTTGCCGTCCACATCCGTCACCGTACCGATGGTAGTTCCTTTCGCCAGGATATTGACCCCCGGCAGCGGTTCGTCAGTTGATAAGTCGGTCACTTTACCACTGATAGTTTGAGCAACGTTTACTTCGTAAGACTGAGCTTTGGAGTTCAACCTTTCAACCCTTGTTGGGGGCAAGGAAGCGGATAAGGTGTTTTGGCTTTTTACTTTATCCACATTCTTCTGAAACTTCTTGGCCCGCTTCACTACATAAACATCACTATCAATCTTTTTATAAGTTAAACCAATTGGTTCCAACAGACCTTGAAGAGAGCTGTCCAGCGTAGAATCATCTACCAACTTACTTACTTGTTGCTTACCAATCTCAGCACTATTAAAAATGATGCTCACTTGATATTTCTTCTCGAAGGCAATTAGTAGCGATTCTAGCGTAGTGGTACGCTCGTCCTGGTACTGGGTATTCGTAGGCGAATAGTCAGCTGGAAGACTGGCTAATTCTTGCCCAAAAATAGGTAAAATGGCAAACCATAAGCATACCGAAATTACCCATCTGTTTTTTGTTAGATTGTTTAACATATGTGGAGGATTAAATTGAGAGATCGTACTTTATTGTTTTAATGTTTCTGCGTGTATATTCCTGACTATTTCTTCTCAAATACCAAGGTTTGCCCATCATATTGTATCGTAATATTGAGTGATTCCTGAAGGGTTTCAGTAAGTAACGGTAGCTGGTGCAAGGGCAGCGTACCGGTGATGGAGAGCGACCTGATCGAATCATTCGCAAATTCGGCAGTGTGGCCGAATCGGTGGTAGATCACCTCGGCAATTTCTGCTAGCGTGGTGTTGCGGCATACCAGCTTGTTCTCCTTCCAGGCCGAATAAACACTGGGATTGACCGTAGTAGTTTTCACCATTTTGCCCTGACTGGTTCGTTCGGCTACTTCACCCGGTTCCATCACTAGCTTTTCGGTGTCAGCCTCCAGCCACACTTTACCACTATTGAGCACTACCTGGGTTTTTTCGTCTCGATTTTGTACGTTAAATGTCGTACCGACCACCACTACGTCTAGTTCCTGGGTATGGACAACGAACTTTACTAGTTCGGCATGGCCTTGGTTACCTTCGTTTAGCAGTACCTCCTCTATCTCAAAAAAGGCTTCTCCCGTTAGCCAGACTTCCCGAATGTCATCATTAGTAGCGACCTTTAATATTGAGTTAGCGTTGAGCGTAACCACTGAGCCATCGTTTAACTTGATGGTTTGGGTTTCGCCGTAGGCAGTCTGATACACCTCCGGTGGAGCAGGCTGAAGCAGGAACCACCAAGTGGCTACCAGTAGCAAAGTACTTACCGCGGCGGCTACTGCGTACCATCGGCGATAAAGAGGAATTACTTTTGCACTAGCCGAGTTTACCTCAATTGCTGAGTGTATTTTGCTAAAGATTTGATCATAATTCGGTTCGCGATCTGTAATCTGGTTTAGACTACCGGCCTCTTCTGACATAATTCTTTCCAGATGGCGCTGTCCATCAGGGGTTTGAAGGTAGCGGAGCACCTGATCGGCCTCTTCGGAATTGCATTGGTTGTTAAGATATTTGATGAGCAGATTGTGCATACTTATCAGTATTTACTATAAGTACACTGCTCACCACCGATTCGATTACGGCGAAGAAAAAAGTTTTTTGACTTTTTAAAAATGAAGGAGTACTAGTAGCATCATGGCTTGCTGCAAGAAGTGGCGAATAAACTTTTTAGCTTGTGACAACTGCGAGCGCACCGTGTGCTCAGAAATCCGGAGCGTAGCGGCAATTTCTTGATTAGAGTACCCCTCAATAAGACTTAGCTGAGCAATCTTTCTTTTTCGGGCAGGTAAGGTGTTAAGGCTAGTAT